>NZ_RZQT01000047.1:0-44004 GCF_003998485.1 Mesorhizobium sp. M7A.F.Ca.CA.001.04.2.1 | reverse complement strand
GTGCACAGCCAGCTGCGCTCCAGCATCGACCGCAAGATGATGCCGCTGCGCCTGCGCACCGGCGTCCAGAACGAGCTGGTGCTGTCGGCCATGCCGAGCCGTTCCTCGACCGCGTCTTCCATGATGGCGATGGCCGACAGCACCGAGGACGTGGACTTCAAGGACCGCATGCGCCACCCCGCGGCGGCCGATCCGGCCGGCGGCATGTGGCTGTCGGACACCGAGCCGTCCTTCATCGATGCCGACGCCCTGCGCAAGGGCCGGCTGGCCAAGCTGCGCGGCTGGATGCGCGAGGCCGGCTATGGCGGCGTGGTGCTGTTCGATCCGTACAACCAGCGCTACGCCACCGGCTCGCGCAACATGTTCGGCTATTTCCTGCGCAACTCGACCCGCTATTTCTTTATCCCGACCGACGGGCCGATCGTGCTGTTCGAATATCCGCAGAGCTATCATGTCTCCATGGTGCTCGACACGATCGACGAGGCGCGGCCTTCCAAGTTGGTCTGGTCGTCGGTCTCGGGCCGCGACGACGAGACCGCAGGTCCGTTCGCCGACGAGATCGCCGAGCTTTTGAAAAAGCATGGCGGCGGCTCGATGAAGCTCGGCCTCGACCGCTGCAGCCATCTGCAGGCGCTGGCGCTGGAAAAGCGCGGCTGTGAGGTCAGGGATTGCCAGGGCGAGATTTTGGCGGTGCGCGCGGTGAAGACGCCGGAGGAAGTGAAATGCCTGCAGGTGTCGATGGCCGGCGCCGAGGCTGCCGTCTATGCGGTGCGTGAGGCGATCAAGCCTGGCGTTTCCGAAAACGACCTGTTCGCCATCATGTATGGCGAGGTCATCCGCCAAGGCGGCGAGTTCATCGAGACGCGGCTGCTGACATCAGGCCAGCGCACCAACCCCTGGTTCAACGAGGCCAGCGGCCGCAAGATCCGCCCCGGCGAACTCTTGGCGCTCGATACCGACACCATCGGCTGCTACGGCTATTATTCGGATTTCTCGCGCACCTTCCGCTGCGGGCCGGGCAAGCCGACGCCCTACCAGAAGTCGCTCTACCGCATGGCGCATGACCAGGTTCAGCACAACATTTCGATCGTCAAGCCCGGCATGGCCTTCCGCGAGATCGCCGAGCAGGCGTGGAAGATCCCCGACCGTTTCGTCGACCAGCGCTACACCTCGGTCATGCACGGCGTCGGCATGCATGGCGAAACGCCGTTCATCGCGCATGCCATGGATTACGAGACCTATGGCCGCGACGGCCATATCGTGCCAGGCATGGTGGTGAGCGTCGAAAGCTATATCGGCGAAAAGGGCGGCAGCGAGGGCGTCAAGCTGGAGGACGAGATCCTGATCACCGAGACGGGCACGGAGTTGCTGTCGCGCTTTCCTTATGAGGACGAGTTTCTGGAGACGCAGGTTTGATACGGGCAACCAATGAGCGCCTCGTTGCCTGGCGCCCCCCTCTGTCCCGCCGGCATACGGAAGGGTCTTTGACTGCCTCGCCCATGCATCACGCAGGCGCCGCATGAAAACGCCCATCTCCCTCAAGCTCGGCACCGTGGCCGCGATCTTCATCGACCTGCAGGAAGAGCACCGGCAGGACCCGCGCTACCTCGTCGAGGGCTTTCCCACGATCCTCGCCAACGTCCAGCGCCTGCAGGCGGCGGCGCGGCAGAACCATGTGCCGCTCTACCACTGGGCCTACATCGTCGATCTCGACAGCCAGGACCGCCCGTTTCATCCGCTCGGCGAGGACGGCAAGTCGGCCTTTTCCGACAAGAGCGATCCGCTGACCGAAATCTGCCATGAGGTGGCGCCGGCCAAGGGCGAGGCGCTGCTGATCAAGGCCGAGGCCAGTGCCTTTCGTTCGGGGCCGGCGGCGCGCGACATCAAGTCTTCAGGCATCGAATGGCTGGTTGTATCGGGCGTCTGGACCGAGGCCTGCATCGACGCGACGGTCAAGGATGCGGTGGCCAAAGGCTTTCGCGTGCTGCTGGTCAAGGATGCCTGCGGCAGCGGCAGCGCGGCCATGCACCAGACCGGTATCCTCAACCTCGCCAACCGGCTCTATGGCGGCGCCGTCACCGACACCGACGGCGCCTGCCGGCTGCTGGCGGGCGAGACCGTCACCGCCTGGCAGGTCGAGGGCTCGGTGCCGCTGCGTTTCAGCTTCGACAACGCGGCCGCGCTCTACGCCGATCTATGACGCGCGGCCCCTACGAAACACGGCTCGACCCGGCCCTTTGGGCCTATATCGACGCCGTCAATGCCTGGTATCCGCCCGAAATCATCGGCCTGCCGATCGACAAGCAGCGCGCCGTCTATGACCGGATGAGCCGGGCCTTCCACCAGGGCCGCCCGGCCGGCGTCAAGGCCAGCGACGGGCTGATCGCCGCCGCCGGCCGCGACATCCCGGTCCGGCGCTACCGGCTCGAGGGCAACGCCGCCCAGGCGATGGTGATCTACTACCACGGCGGCGGCTTCATCCTCGGCGGGCTCGAAAGCCATGACGACATCTGCGCCGAGCTCTGCGCCGGCACAGGTTTCGACGTGCTGTCGGTCGATTACCGGCTGGCGCCGGAGCATCTTCATCCCGCCGCCTTCGACGATGCGGTGGCCGCCTTCGAATGGGCAGCGGCGAGATCAGGCCTGCCGCTGGTGCTGTGCGGCGAAAGCGCCGGCGGCAATCTGGCCGCGGCGGTGGCGCAGGCGACGCGCCGCCACGCCAGCGCTGCCATCGGCCAGGTGCTGATCTACCCCGAGCTCGGCGGCGACGAGCGTGCCGGCTCCTACATCGAACACGCCGACGCGCCGCTGCTGTCGGTGGCCGACGTCGCCTTCTACCGCGACGTCCGCTCGGCCAGGCGCCAATCGCTGGACGATCCGACGTTTGCGCCGCTGCGCGACAAGGATTTCACCGGCCTGCCGCCGACGGTGATCGTCACCGCCCAATGCGACCCGCTGTCGTCGGATGGCGAGACCTACCGCGACCACATTGTGGCCGCCGGCGGCAAGGCGTGGTGGCACGAAGAGCCGAGGCTGGTGCACAGCTTCCTGCGCGCAAGGACGACGGTGCCGGCAGCCGCGGAAGCGTTTGCGCGGATTGTCGGCGCGGTTGGCGCGCTGGGCAGGGGCGAGTGGCCGTATTGAGCAGTTGCCGACGGTAAAGCGCCAATCTCCCCCCTTGAGGGGGAGATGCCCGGCAGGGCAGAGGGGGGCGCTGTCCCGCCGACCTACCTTTCTGATTGAAGTTCAGACTGACGTGTCTTGGTAACGAAGTGCACCGAAGGTTTGCGATCCTTGGCGCCCCCCTCTGTCCTGCCGGACATCTCCCCCTCAAGGGGGGAGATTAGCCCTGCGGAACCCCGCACAATCACTGCGGAAAAGCGAACACTCCGCAGCGTCACCCCGCTCTATCATTCCCCCTCAGGCAACGGCGCCCCGGCGGTCGCGTCCGCCCCCGCGCCTGTCGATCGGCCGGGGCGATTTTTCTGTGCATGCCATTGTCCCAAAACCGCTGGGCACTTTTGGGCGGCATGCATCAACAACAGGGGAACGACGATGAAATTCATGCTGACCGACCGCAAACTCCACCCGCAAGCCAAACCCGTGGCCGACGATTTCAAGGCCGGCGGCATCAACCGCCGCGAATATCTGGCGCTGATGGCCGGGCTCGGCGTCAGCGCCGCCGGGGCGCTGGCGCTGGGCGGACTTGGCACCATCCCTGCTCGCGCGGCGGAACCCAAGAAGGGCGGCGTCCTGCGCGTCGCCATGAACGTCAAGGGTTTCAAGGACCCGCGCACCTTCGACGGCGTCGAGATGTCGAATGTCGCCCGCCACTGCAACGAATATCTGGTGCGCTGGAACACCGACTTCTCCTTCGAGCCCTGGCTGCTCGAAAGCTGGGAGGCGAGCGACGACGCCAGGACGCTGACCCTGCATGTGCGCAAGGGCATCTCCTGGTCGAACGGCGATGCCTTCAACGCCGACGATGTCATCCACAACCTCACCCGCTGGTGCGATGCCTTGGTGCCCGGCAATTCGGTCGCCGCGCGCATGGGCGCGCTGGTCAATGCCGAAACCAAGAAGGTCGTCGATGGCGGCATCGAAAAGGTCGACGACTTCACCATCAAGCTGAACCTGCCGAAGCCCGACATCTCGCTGATCGCCGGCATGGCCGACTATCCGGCACTGATCATGCACCGCTCCTATGAGGGCGACGGCGATCCCCTGAAGGCGCTGGCCATCACCACCGGTCCCTGCGAGCTGGTCAGCTGGGATGCCGAGACGGGTGCCGAGGTGAAGCGCAAAGAAAAGCCCTGGTGGAAGGGCGAATTCCATCTCGACGGCATCAAATGGGTCGACTACGGCTCCGACCCCAACGCCATGCTCTCGGCCTTCGAATCCGGCGAGATCGACACCGACCACGAGACCGCTTCCGATGCCGTCTCGCAGACCGAGACGATGGGGCTGATGAATTCCGAGATCGCCACCGGCTCGACCATCGTCGCCCGCTTCAATGTCGCCAACGCGCCCTATGACGACGTCAAGGTGCGCCGCGCCGCCCAGCTCGCCGTCGACAATGCCGCCGTGCTGGCGCTCGGCCTCGGCGGCCGCGGCAAGCCCGCCGACAACCACCATGTCGGCCCCATGCACCCCGAATATGCCGATATCGGCCCGGCGAAGCGCGACGTCGAGCAGTCGAAGAAGCTGTTGGCCGAGGCCGGCAAATCAGACCACGAGTTCGAGCTCATCTCCGTCGACGTCGAATGGCAAAAGAGCACCGGCGACGCCATCGGCGCGCAGATGCGCGAGGCCGGCCTCAAGATCAAGCGCACCGTGCTGCCCGCCGCCACCTTCTGGAACGACTGGAGCAAATACCCCTTCTCCTGCACCGAATGGCTCGGCCGCCCGCTCGGCGTCCAGGTGCTGGCGCTGGCGTATAAATCCGGCGCCGCCTGGAACGAAAGCGCCTATGCCAATCCCGAATTCGACACGCTGCTCGACAAGGCGCTGGCCACCCCGGACGCCAAGACGCGCAAGGAGATCATGGCCGGCATCGAGAAGAACCTGCGCGATTCAGGCATCATCATCCAACCCTACTGGCGCTCGGTCTACCGGACGTACCGCAAGGGCGTGGAAGGTTGCGAACAGCACCAGGCGCTGGAGCAGCACTTTGATAAGGTGTGGATTGAGAGTTGAGAGGCGGTCCGCGCTAGCGGACGTAAAGCCAATTGCTTGGCTTTACGAGCCTCGAACGCTCTGAGCCTGCGAAGGGCCGGGCGACGGTGATGCGCCGGCATTTCTAACCTTCTCCCCTTGTGGGAGAAGGTGGATTGCCGCGCAGCGGCAAGACGGATGAGGGGTGTTCCAGCTTGGCGATACGCCAACAGTAAACGCCCTGAACCAGAGCAGAACCTTCACCGCCTCACTCCGTCACGCACCCCTCATCCGTCTCGGCGCTGCGCGCCGATCCACCTTCTCCCACAAGGGGAGAAGGTCAGAAGCGTCAGCGCCCCTTCAAGTGCAGGGCTAGCCGGTGGATCGCTGCGATCATCTGCGGGTTGAAAATGGCCGGCGCGAATGCCGGTGAGGCAGTTGCCTGAGCCCGCGCCGGCCACTGGCGAACCTGGGTCCGCCGCCCGGATTTTTTACCGCCCCGCCGATGCCCGATCAACCAGGCCGGACGCTTGGTACGCAAGCGAACAAAGCTTCACCGCTCCGCCCTCAGCAGCGTCCAGATCCAGCCGACAAAGGTCAGCACCAGGAACGGATAACCGGCGGCGGGCAGCGGTGCGGAGGTCGGCAGCAAGGGCGCACCCCAGAGGATCATGCAAGCCGAGACGACAAACAGCGCGGCGGCCACCAGCGCGGTGAGCCGCATCCACAGGGCAAATGTCCTGGGCACGCTGACCATGACCAGTGCCGCCGCCCAAAGCGAGATGCCGCCGACATAGGAGGGCACGCTGGCCTCCAGCCCCGCCGCATTGCCCGCCATTAGCAGGGTTTCGCCGGCCAGGAAGGTCAGGAACCCGGCAGCGATGCAGTCATGGCCCAGCCGCTGGTATTTCATCGTCAGCAGCGCGGTGGCGACCACCAGTGCGGCACCGTCGATCGTCCAGAGTGTTTCGCGAAGTGGGGCGCTGGCGACGAAGGTGCCGGCAAGGCCGAGAGAAGCGACGGTGTCTGATGTGGACGTGGGACGTTTCAAAGAATGGTCTGCTGCGCGGAGGTAACGCATCGGCCGGTGCGTATTTGACCGCATCGGGCAAGGCAACGACCGCTCGTAAGTGGCAGATCAGCAGTTATGTTCTCACGTGGATGTAAAGGATCAGAGGCCACGTACAATCGGAAGGAAGAAAATCTGTATTTAGATTTGCAGTCGTTGAAAATTTCAGCGACTCACTAGAGATTCTGCGCACGCGATATGGATCGCCGTTTTTAAGGGGATATCGAATGTCTTTGGAGCGTATCCACCTAAGAAAATTACTGAGATTTTTCTACCTGCCAACCAAAGCAAGAATCGCTGCTCTTCGGGACGACATCCGATCGGATCTCAGGAAGGATGCCGGCGTGGCGTCAGGGGGTGGGGATTATCATGTCCCTTTCTGGACAGACGCTAAACAGCACGCCGCAGGACAGGGAGATTTGCCTCAACTCACCCATAGCCGTGTCGCCGCGAATCCGCGCCGCCAGAGACTCTACCCTTTGCTGCAAGCAGGCTTTCTAACTTGGTGGAATGAGAAACGGCGTTGGATAAATGAGCCGTTTCAGATTTTAGACTATAGCGTGAAGAATCATTTTCGCCTGCCGACAGTCAACTGTGTCGTAAAAATCGAGAATTTGCTTTCCGTCAAAATCGGCGACGAATCTCACCGCCTAGTATATCCATACTTTAGCGAAGAGCCTGTGTTAAATGAGGAAGGATCTAGGCTAGGTATCTGGATACTCAGTCAGTCACTTCCGAATTTTTCGCCTAATGACTTCCGTGTGTTGGATGTCCTTCGAGGCACGTCTTTTGCAACAATCGATCACCCTCTGCAGGGAAATGAGGAGGCGCTGTTCATGGGCTACTATAATGCACTCCTAACTGAGTGGGAAAAACTTCGAGAGGAGTATCGCTAGAACGCGCCCCCTCTTGCTCGTCGCTTGCCCAAAAAGGAAGGCCGGAGCGTCATTGGGAACAAAGACTAATTTGATCGTGTGGCGAATAGCAGACTTGTCAATGGTTGGCCGGGCATACCCATCTCTGGCGTTTTTTGAATGTCATATTCGATGTCCGCTGCTCGTAGAGCTGCGATGAGAGTCTTCGCGTCCTCAGTCAGCATTTCTCCAGCATGCGATTGGACGGCTATTCCGGTGGGTGGTGGATTACCTAATCCCATCACACCGCCCTCCATCAGATCCCAACCAAGCTTCCTAAGCAAAGTACCAAATTGGGCATATATTTTACTGCTCTCGGAACTGCCCATATCTCTGATCAACTTGATAGATCCCGGCTTTTTGACGAGATGGGTCGAAAGAATTCTCGATTGCTCTGGGTCAAGGTTTCTTGGCTCCAGTGCGGCAAGCCGCCTCTCTAATCCAGAAATCAGGCTCCTAGCCTCGTCAGGTGTCGCGCCATTTAGCTTAGATTGATACTCGGCAATTCTCTCATCCTTTGCGATATGCCGATTTTCCAATGTAGCAATGTCACTTTTCAGATTTGAGATTGTCCTATTCAGCCACGTCCGCCCTACAGCTACGCCACCACCGCCTATGATGACGACCATAGTGACGAACACCCAAGGTGCTTCAATCACCACTGCCCAGTTATCTTTGAGAAATTGAATCGGATCATTCATGCTTAAATTCATAGCAGCGCGGCCATGGTACGTCACCGCATCCCTGCATTGGAGACATAATAAACATAGCGTGCTTCACATCGCGAATCGCGCTATGTTCATCATCTGTTCGAAGGAGGTCTATATGGCTAAGAACACAGGGGACGACTATCGTCGGGGTGCGGTAACCGGCAGAACCCAATTCCAGCACGAAAATGGCGATTGGCAAAAACGCGACGAGCGAAACGGCCAATTCATGGAGCGTAAATCCACGGAAGGCCCTTTCAAAGGTGTCGCGAAAGAGCCGGACGGTCGGGATACAAAGAATTCCTGACTCTGCACTGTTGGTGGCTAACCCCCACCGCGCAGCGTCCACGCCCCGCTGGCGGGGGGCCCGCTGCCTCCGGCAGCCCCGCTTTCGAAGATGATGACTTGGCGCGCTCAGCGCGCCAGCCGGCTTCTCAATCCCCCATCTTCAGCGCTTGGATAAACGCCTCCTGCGGGATATCCACCTTGCCGAACTGCCGCATCCGCTTCTTGCCTTCTTTCTGCTTGTCCAGCAGCTTGCGTTTGCGCGAGACGTCGCCGCCGTAGCATTTGGCGGTGACGTCCTTGCGCAGCGCGGAGATGGTTTCGCGGGCGATGACCTTGCCGCCGATGGCGGCCTGGATCGGGATCTTGAACAGGTGGTTCGGGATCAGCTCCTTCAGCTTCTCGCACATCTGCCTGCCGCGCTTTTCCGCCGCCGTGCGGTGGACCAGCATGGAAAGCGCGTCGACCGGCTCCTCATTGACCAGGATCGACATTTTTACCAGGTCGCCTTCGCGGTAGTCGGTCAGGTGATAGTCGAAGGAGGCGTAGCCCTTGGAGATCGACTTCAGCCGGTCGTAGAAATCGAAGACGACTTCGTTGAGCGGCAGATCGTAGATCAGCATGGCGCGCTTGCCGACATAGGACAGGTCGGCCTGGATGCCGCGCCGGTCCTGGCAGAGCTTCAGGATACCGCCGAGATAGTCGTCGGGGGTCAATATGGTGGCGCGGATCCACGGCTCCTCGATCGCCGAGATCTTCACCACGTCGGGCATGTCGGCCGGGTTGTGCAGTTCCTTCATTGAGCCGTCGGTCAGAGCCAGCCGATAAACGACGCTGGGTGCCGTGGCGATCAGGTCGAGGTTGAACTCGCGCTCCAGCCGCTCCTGGATGATTTCGAGATGTAAGAGGCCAAGGAAGCCGCAGCGATAGCCGAAGCCGAGCGCGGCGCTGGTCTCCATCTCAAAAGAGAAGCTGGCGTCGTTGAGGCGCAATTTGCCGACTGCGGCGCGCAGATCCTCGAAATCGGCGGCGTCGACCGGGAACAGGCCGCAGAACACCACCGGCTGCGCCGGCTTGAAGCCGGGCAGCGCCTTGGCGGTGGCGCGCTTGTCCTCGGTGATGGTGTCGCCGACGCGGGTGTCGGCCACTTCCTTGATCGAGCCGGTGAAGAAGCCGAACTCGCCGGGGCCGAGCTCGTCGACATTGATGCGCGCCGGCGTGAACACGCCGGTGCGCTCGACCAGATATTTGGCGTCGGTGCCCATCATGCGGATGGTCTGGCCCTTCTTCAGCACGCCGTCGATGACGCGCACCAGCACGATGACGCCGAGATAGGCGTCGTACCAGGAGTCGACCAGCATCGCCTTCAGGGGCGCCGTGGCGTCGCCTTCGCGCGGCGGCGGCAATTGGTGGACGATGGCCTCCAGGACATCCGGAATGCCGAGGCCGGTCTTGGCCGAGATCAGCACGGCGTTGGAGGCGTCGATGCCGATCACCTCCTCGACCTGCTCGCGGATGCGCTCGGGCTCGGCGGCCGGCAGGTCGACCTTGTTCAGCACCACGACGATCTCGTGGTTGTTGTCGATCGCCTGGTAGACATTGGCCAGCGTCTGCGCCTCGACGCCCTGGGAGGCATCGACGACCAGCAGCGAGCCCTCGCAGGCGGCCAGCGACCGCGACACTTCATAGGCGAAGTCGACATGGCCGGGCGTATCGATCAAGTTGAGGATATAGTCCTCGCCATTGTTGGCGCGGTATTTCAGCCGCACCGTCTGCGCCTTGATGGTGATGCCACGCTCGCGCTCGATGTCCATCGAGTCCAGCACCTGCTCCTTCATGTCGCGCAGCTCCAGCCCGCCGGTCAGCTGGATCAGCCTGTCGGCAAGCGTGGATTTGCCATGGTCGATATGGGCGACGATGGAGAAATTGCGGATGTGGTCGAGGGGCGTGCTCATGGCGCGCGTTTAGCAGGGGTGGCTTGCCCGAGCAAGCTGTGCGCCTTTGCCGGAGCAGGCAGCACGGGCGCCTGTCGCTTTTTTCGCGCTTTTCGCGAAAAATCTATAAATTTTAACCAAGCCCGTTAGAGCATAATTTGCGAACGGGATGTTAGCGGAGGGAAATATCTGATGTAAGGACGAAGGCATGCGGGGGCTTGCAGGCAGTTTTATCGAGTCGCGGAGCGGCTCGTTCGCACCGATACTCATTCTTGCCATGATACCGTTGATCACCGCGATCGGCTTTTCCGTCGACTACACCTCCGCTGTCCAGACCAGGTCGACCGAGCAGGCGGCACTCGACGCCGCGATCCTGTCGATCACCACGATGGATACGGCCTCGACGAAGCCGCAGCGCCAGGTGGCGATGCAGGCTTCCTACGTGGCCAATGGTGGACAGGGCACCGCGACGCTGAACAGCTTCGACGTCAGCGCCAACGGCACCGCCACCGCGCAGGCCTCGGCAAGTTTCGCCATGCCGACCGTGTTCATGCAGATCGCCAGGATTCCCACGGTAACGGTCGGCGTCGCGTCGGCGGTGAGCAAGACGCCGGCGCTGGTCGAAGCTACGTTCAATGTCGATCACGTTTCGGGCTACTGGAACAAGACCATGACTCTGTACGGCCTTCCCTACGGTTGGACCTCCACGACCACGCCGACGGCCATGATGAAGGCCAACTATAACTACAAAGCGTATAGTTATTCCTATACGAGCGGTGGTAAGACCTATACCGCTGCCGAGCCGAAAGGTTACGGGACGACAACTATTACCACGGGACCAACCGATACGCTGGTTCAGACCCAACTGTGCACGACAGTAGGATCAACAACCGATTTCACGGCCACTGCGGGAGTTTACAAAAGCACCGCGGTGGCAAAAAGCGGAAAAACGAACGGCTCCACCGTCTATTTCAAGACGACGTGCGCGACCACGAATTCCGCCGGAAACAGCAGTGGCGCAACAATCAACGTGAGCACGATGGACAAGCTCTATCTGCAGATGGATGTGCCGTCCGGGCCGGTCAACCCGCTCAGGTCGAACAATACAGACACGTCGAACCGGCTCTACCTCGGCGCCGGGTACAGCACCGCGGCACAAAAGGCCCTGAACCCTTCCAAATACCTCCCCGTCGAGGTTGCCAGCAACACGGTCGTCGACATCTTCGCCGTGGTGCCCTGCAGCGAGACCAGCGATCAGGCATGGGAAGACGGCGGCAACAATCCTCCACTGCCAGACGTTACGAACGCCGACTTCTTCTACAGCGTGATGGGCAAGTGCGACTTCAACAAGCGACCGTCCGACACACTGCTGACGCAGTAGAATTTGCCGATCCCCCCGTGCGGGGGAGATGGCCGGCAGGCCAGAGGGGGCGCTGTCCCGCCGGCTTTGCCATATCCGTCTCCCACTTTCTCTTACCGATCTGACCATCATTCTATTGTCGCTCGACGCTGCCATTGTGCCTCTGTTGGTGCTCTACGCCGCCCCCCTCTGTCCTGCCGGACATCTCCCCCACGAGGGGGGAGATCGGCTGTCGCGATCGCCGGTGCCGCTCTCCAGCGCAGCAAAGCGACGAACCTTCATCACAAACCGGTGAGCGCTGTAACGAAGGCGCCGACAGCGGCGAAGTGGGGATATCTGCGGTGCTTCCAGGCGCCGCCGCCCACGGAGCAAGCCGATGTCGCGATCCTGTACGTTCATCAAAGTGTCCAGCCTCTCGGCGATTGCGCTGGCAGCGTCGCTCGGTGCGGCGGCGGCCCAGCCGCTCAGCGTGGTCGAGCTGTTCACCAGCCAGGGCTGCTCGTCCTGCCCGCCGGCCAATGCCAATCTGATCAAGGTCAAGGACCAGCCCGGCGTGCTGGCGCTGTCGTTCAACGTCACCTATTGGGACTATCTCGGCTGGAAGGATATCTTCGGAAAACAGGAATTCACCCAGCGCCAGGTCAGCTACGAGCCGGCGCTCGGTCATGACGGGCCGTTCACGCCGCAAGTGGTGGTCAACGGCCATGCCGATGTCGTCGGTGCCGCACCCGGCGAAATCGAAAAGCTGATTGCGGCGAGCGGCCGGACAAGCGGCCCGGCATTGTCGCTCGATGACGGCAAGATCAGCATCGGCGCCGGCGCCGCACCTGGCGGCCACGCCGATGTCTGGCTGGTGCGCTATGCCAAGGGCGTCGTCGAGGTGCCTGTGGCGCGCGGCGAAAACACCGGCCGCACCTTGCCGCACGCCAATGTCGTGCATGCGCTGAAAAAACTCGGCAGCTGGACCGGCGCGGCAGCGACGTATCCGCTGCCCGCCGCTGCCGGCGGCCTGAGCACCGCCGTGCTCGTGCAGTCGCCCGGTGGCGGACCGATCCTGGCTGCCGCGACCGACTAGATCGCGCTTCGACAAGAGATTGCGCAACGCCGCATGGAGCGGCGCCGCATAGCACGGCCGCCAAGAGGGCGCGCCTTCACGACCAACCCAAGGAGATCATCATGACCATTTCCCGCCTGACGCTGCCGGCGCTCGCTCTCGCTCTGTGCTCGACGGCGCTGTTTGCCGGCGGCATTGCCCGTGCCGACGACGCGACCAATGCGATGAAGCCGGCTGCAAATGCCATGAAACCGGCCGCGGATGCGATGAAGCCGGCCGCAGACGCCATGAAACCTGCAACGGAGGCGATGAAGCCTGCCGACCCGATGGCCACCAATTCCATGAAGCCGGCGGCTGACGCCATGAAGCCGGCAACGGATGCGATGGCTCCGGCCAAGTAAAGGCGGTGCTGTTTCCGGCTTCGGTCCCGCGGGTCCGAAGCCGGATGCACGTGAAAGTGAGGCTTCGGCCGCAACTCGCCCGTCGCAAGATCGTATCTTATCCAATAGACTCCACATGATGGACGTCACAGGAGCTCAAGCCATGACCGACATTCAAAAACCAGTCATCAGACAATCGTCGAACGTCTTCCGCAGCGCGCTCGCCGTTCTTGCGCTGGCCGCCGCTGGCGCCGCCTTCTGGCTGACGCCGGCGGTTTCGGCCGAGGACGCGGTGAAGATCCCGCCGCCGGCACTCGACGAGAAGGCGGCCACCGGCACTGAAAAGGCAATCTTCGCCGGCGGTTGTTTCTGGGGCGTGCAGGGCGTGTTCCAGCACGTCAAGGGCGTGACCAGGGCCGTCTCCGGCTACACCGGCGGCGACAAGGACACCGCCGTCTACGAGACGGTCGGCTCAGGCCGTACCGGGCATGCCGAATCCGTCGAGATCACCTACGATCCGTCGAAGGTGACCTACGGCCAGCTGCTGCAGGTCTATTTCTCGGTCGCCCACAACCCGACCCAGCTGAATTTCCAGGGTCCGGACTCCGGCACGCAGTACCGCTCGACGATCTTCGCCGAAAACGATGCCCAAAAGAAGATCGCGCAAAGCTACATCGCCCAGCTCGACCAGGCCAAGGTGTTCCCGGAGCCGATCGTCACCACGCTGGAAACCGGCAAGACCTTCTATCCGGCCGAGAACTATCATCAGGACTTCCTGACGCTGAACCCGACCTATCCCTACATCGTCTACAACGACCTGCCCAAGGTGGCGAACCTGAAGGCCCTGTTCCCGGCGCTCTATAGCGAGAAGCCGGTGCTGGTGCTGGCGGCGAGCAATTGAGTTGAGTGCGAGAAGCGGGGGTGGGGTGTGCCAAGGGCGGCGACGCCCCGTCCGTTCGCCATCCTAGGGCGAAGCAAGGAGCGAAGCGACGCGGCGCAGACCCTAGGATGACGAAGGCGTGGGACTCTGCGGCCAATTTCGAGGGTTGGCTCCACCAACCTCGCTGCCAGCCGGCCTCCACCTTGCCGCTAGCCAGCCGCAACCTTCAGCCACAGCGCCTTTTCGCCAAGCGTGGCGACCATGCCGGCGTGCGCGGCGCGTTCGGCTTCGGTGACGCGCGGCAGCAGGGGTGCCGGGCGCTGGCTGATGATGATCTCGATCTGGCGGACATTCTCGCCCTGGGCCGGCGCGGTGGCGCTATCGAGGATAAGGGCCGCCTGCTTGCCGCCGATCAGTTCGATATAGACCTCGGCCAGCAATTCGGAATCGAGCAGGGCGCCGTGCTTGGTGCGCTTGGTGTTGTCGATGCCGTAGCGCCGGCAGAGCGCATCGAGCGAATTAGGACCCATCGGGTGCTTGCGGCGCGCCAGCGCCAGCGTGTCGACGACGACGCCGTTGTCGATGACAGGGTGACCCAGCCGGCCGAATTCGACGTTGAGGAAGCCGACATCGAAAGTGGCGTTGTGGGCGACCAGCTTGGCGCCGTCGGTGAAATCCAGCCACTCCTGCACGATCTCGGCGAAGGTCGGCTTGCCCGCGAGGTCCGCCGCGCTGATGCCGTGCACCGCCTGTGCCTCGGCATGGATCGCGCGGCCTTGCGGGTTGATGTAGTGGTGGAAGGTCCTGCCGGTCGGGAAACGGTTGACCAGTTCGACGCCGCCCAGCTCGATCACGCGGTCGTCGCGCGAATCGAGGCCGGTGGTTTCCGTGTCGAAGATGATCTCACGCATCGAATCAGTCGCTCCAAAGGAGCAGAATCATGAGAGCGGAACAAAATGGCAATGAGAAACTATGATGGCCAGGGCAATCGCACAGGTTTGCGCCACCCCTCATCGCCCTGCACCTTTCCTCTCCCCCGTCGATCGGGGGAGAGGTGTCGAGCGAAGCCGGCAGGCAGATAAGCGGCTCTCACATCGACAGCTGGCGGTCGAGCGGTGGGCTCAACCACCTGGCTTGCCAACCCCTATCAGCTGGCTGATGATTGCAGCGACCTCCGCCCGCGCGGCGTCCATCCCCTGGCCGGTGTCGACGATGAAATCGGCCTGACGGCGCTTTTCCGCGTCCGGCACCTGCTTGGCCAGGATCGACGCCAGCTTTTCCTCCGTCATGCCGGGCCGTGCCAGCACGCGTTCGCGCTGGGTCTCGGCCGGGGCGGTGACGACGACGACCTTGTCGACGCGGTTGCGGCCGCCGGTTTCGAACAGCAGGGGGATGTCGAGGACGGCGATCGGCGCGCCT
The DNA here is from genome assembly GCF_003998485.1 of Mesorhizobium sp. M7A.F.Ca.CA.001.04.2.1. Lineage (NCBI taxonomy): Bacteria > Pseudomonadati > Pseudomonadota > Alphaproteobacteria > Hyphomicrobiales > Phyllobacteriaceae > Mesorhizobium > Mesorhizobium sp. M7A.F.Ca.CA.001.04.2.1. Next base: position 28,848 of record NZ_RZQT01000047.1, on the reverse strand, counting down.
GATCCACGATGCCTGGCCAGAAAGGCATCGGCATCGGCGCGCACCAGCGGGTGGATGATGGTCTCCAGCCGCTTCAGCGCCGCGGCATCGCCGAGCACGCGCGCGCCAAGTTTGGCACGATCGACCACGCCGGCGGATGTGGTGCCGGGAAAGGCGGCCTCGACCAGGGGTGCTGCCTTGCCGGCATAGAGGCGATGCACCGTCTCGTCGGAATCATGGACCGGCACGCCGGCGTCAGTGAACATCCTGGCTGTGGTCGACTTGCCCATGCCGATCGAGCCGGTGAGGCCGAGCACGATCATGGCTTCGGCACCAGATCGGCGACGATCAGGGCCCGAAGTTCGGCCGTCACCCGCGGCCTGATGCCGAACCAGCGCTCGAAGCCAGGCACGGCCTGATGCAGAAGCATGCCGAGACCGTCGACCGTCTTCAGATTTCGCGCGCGGGCGGCCGCGAGCAGCGGCGTCTCCAGCGGCACATAGACGATGTCGGTGACGATGGCATGGTCGGGCAGCCGGGCGGGATCCGCCGACAGGCCTTCATTGCCATGCATGCCGAGCGCGGTGGTGTTGACCAGCAGGCCGGCATCGCCGAGCAGTTCGTTGGTCGCCGCCATGCCATGCGCCGAGACACCGGCGCCGAAACGATCGCGCAATTCCTGCGCTCGGGCCAGAGTGCGGTTGACGATGCGGATGTCGGCAACGCCGCGCTCCTTCAGCGCATGGATGACGGCGCGCGACGCGCCGCCGGCGCCGAGCACCACCGCCGGACCCTTGCTTGCCCAGCCCGGTGCATGATCGTCGAGGTTGGCGGCAAAGCCGTGACCGTCAGTGTTGCCGCCCCACAGGATGCCGTCCTCGAACCACAGCGTGTTGACGGCGCCGATTTCTTGCGCCGCCTGGTCGCGGCGTTCGGCCAATGCGAAGGCCGCTTCCTTGTGCGGGATGGTGATGTTGCCGCCGCGGTAATTGTTTGCCTGCAATGTTTCCACGAACACGGCAAAGTCTTGCGGCGCGACATCGATGGCCTGGTAGCTTCCGTCGATGCCATGTTTGGCCAGCCAGTGGCCATGGATCTTCGGCGAGCGCGAATGCTTGACCGGATGGCCCGACACGAAGGCTTTTTTCGACGCCTCAGCCATCGATCGCCCCCAGGTCTCGCAGTTCGGCCAGCAGCGGCAACAGCGGCAGGCCGACAATGGTGAAATGATCGCCCTCGATTTTCTCGAACAATTGAATGCCTTCGCCTTCGATCTGATAGGCGCCGACGCTTCCCAGCGCCTTGGTGCCGACGCGGGCGAGGTGGCGGCCGATGAAGGCGGGGTCGAGCTTGCGCATGGTCATCGAAGCGATGCCGACATGGCGCCACAAAATCTTGCCGTCGCGAACCAGCACGGCGGCGCTGTTCAACTGATGGGTCTTGCCCGACAGCGCCAGCAAATGACGGCGGGCACCCTCCATGTCAGCCGGCTTGTGGAACACCCCGTCGCCGAGCGACAGCGTCTGGTCGCAGCCCAGCACCAGGGCGCCCGGCCTGCGCTCGCTGACTTCGGTCGCCTTAGCCTCGGCCAGCACCAGGGCGACGTCCTCGGGCGAGACGCCGCTATCCTGCAAAGGCGACTCGAGCGCGCGCTCGTCGACATCGGCCGGCACCGCCTCGACATCGACGCCGGCATTGACCAGCATCGCCTTGCGGAACGGACTGCCGGAAGCGAGGATGAGTTTTTCGGTCATGCTGATTCACCCATGTTGGCGCTCCGTCACGCACCCCTCATCCGACCGAGCTTCGCTCGGCCACCTTCTCCCACAAGGGGAGAAGGGAAGTCCCGCGCGTACGCCGCTGCAAATCGCCAACTGGCGGTATCTTGCGGAGACGACGGTGCCACGTTCTTCCTTCTCCCCTTGTGGGAGAAGGTGGCCTCGCGAAGCGAGGTCGGATGAGGGGTGCTGGTGCTCACTTATCTTACCTGCCCTATCTATTCTTCCCCCGCAGGGCAACGATGGCCGCCGCCGTTTCCTCGATCGAGCGGCGGCTGACGTCGATCATCGGCCAGCCATGCCGCGTGCAGATCTTGCGGGCGTAGGCGAGCTCTTCGCTGATCGCCGCGCGATCGACATAGTCTGATGCCTCATACGAGCTGCTGTTGCCGAGGATGCGGTTTTGCCGGACGTGCGAGATGCGCTCGGCGGTGGCGATCAGCCCGACGATGAGCGGCTTGCTGGCGGCAACCAGGCTTTCCGGCACCGGCACACCGAGCACGATCGGGATGTTGGCGGTCTTGATGCCGCGGTTGGCGAGGTAGATGCTGGTCGGCGTCTTCGACGTGCGAGAAATGCCGATCAGCACGACATCGGCATCGTCCATGTTGAGCGGCAGCTGGCCGTCATCATGGTCCATGGTGAAATTGAGCGCATCGATGCGGCGGAAGTATTCGGCGTCGAGAACATGCTGGGCGCCGACGCGGCGGCCGGCGGGGGTGCCGAGATAGGACTGGAACACGGTCAGCACCGGCTCCAGCACCGACACACAGGGCAGGCCCATGGCCGCGCAGCGCTCGTCGATGCCGCGCGCCAGCTTCTGGTCCACGACCGTATAGAGGATGATGCCCGGCTCTTCCTCGATGTCCTCGAACACCTTCGCCACCTGCTTTTCGGTGCGGATGAGCGGATAGATATGCTCGATGGCGCGCGCATCCTTGTACTGCGCCGAAGCCGCCCGGCCGGCGGCGAGCAGCGTTTCGCCGGTCGCGTCGGAAATCAGGTGCAGATGGAAGAAGCTCTGGGGTTTGTTCACAGGGGGTCACCTGGGGCTGTGGGCTTCTGTGGATAAAGCGGGACGAAAAGACGGGTCGGTCGGAGGCGACTGTATCAGATGGCAGTTTGTCCACAATTCGATGCGCTGTCAGCTTCGTCGGGCGACTGGGGACAAGTTTGGGGACGGCTTTTTTCGCCTACAGTCCGTCCACAGGACCTGCCTTTCACCGCTCTGCCTAACGCTTTGACTCGATTGATCGATTCCGACCTATCCCCAGAACCCTACATCAGGGAAAAAGAAGCACGCGACAATATGTTGGCTGGTGTTTTCCGGGGCAAAGCGGGACAGGTGGCAATCACCAGAACCAACAGACTCTTAGAATCAGAAGAATCTTAGATATAAGAATCTTTGATTATAGAAGAGGCCGGGAGAAGCGAGCGCTCGATGCCCCAGAACCGGATCATGCTGGATGTCCTGAAGGGCAAGGCTCATTTTCCGCCTCCGCTCTGGATGATGCGTCAGGCAGGGCGTTATCTGCCGGAGTATCGGGAGACACGCAGGCGAGCAGGCTCGTTCCTCGATCTCTGCTATGATCCAGACCTTGCCGTCGAAGTGACCTTGCAACCGATCGAGCGCTTCGGCTTCGATGCTTCGATCCTGTTTTCCGATATCCTTGTCGTTCCGCATGCGCTTGGCCGTGACGTCCGTTTCGAAGAGGGCAGAGGGCCGCTGCTGACGCCGATCACCGCGCCGCAGATTCTGGCTCTGGAAGGCAAGGTGTTTCACGTGAATCTCGAACCGGTCTACGAGACGGTTCGCCGGTTGCGGGCCAAATTGCCCGACGAGACAACCCTGATCGGCTTCTGCGGCGCGCCGTGGACGGTGGCGACCTACATGATTGCCGGCCATGGCACGCCCGACCAGGCGCCGGCGCGGCTTTTTGCCTATCGCGAGCCGGTGGCCTTTCAACGATTGCTGAAGGTGCTTGCCGAACATTCGGCCGCCTATCTCATCCGCCAGATCGAGGCGGGCGCGGATGTGGTGCAGATTTTCGATTCCTGGTCCGGCGTGCTGGACGATGAAACTTTCGATTTGTTCTGCGTTCAGCCGATGGCCGAGATCGTTGGCCGGGTGCGGGCGGTTTATCCCGATGTCCCGATCATCGGTTTTCCCAAGGGCGCCGGTTCGCGCTACCGGACCTATCGACAGAAGACCGGCGTGACGGCGCTGGGGATCGACTGGACGGTGCCCCTGATCGCGGCGAAGGAATTGCAGCGCTCGGGTGCGGTTCAGGGCAATCTCGATCCCTTGCGGCTCGTGGCTGGCGGCAAGGCGCTGTCGGATGGCGTCGAGGCGATCCTGAGAGCGCTGGGAGACGGGCCGCTGATCTTCAACCTCGGTCACGGCATCACGCCGGAGACGCCGATCGCCCATGTCGAGGCGATGGTGAAACAGGTGCGGAGCGCGACACGCTGATGGCTCAGATGAACAACACGAACAGCACCGGCCAGGCGATGATGCGCATGATATCAGGTATCGCCGTGCTGATCGTTTTCACCGCGCTTTTGTATTTCGCGGCACCCGACAGTTTTTACCCCTGGGCCAAGGCGATCCATATCCTCGCCGTCATCTCGTGGATGGCGGGCATGCTCTATCTGCCGCGGCTGCTGGTCTACCACACCGATGCCGAGAAGGGCTCGGTGCAGTCGGAAACCTTCAAGGTGATGGAGCGGCGCCTGCTGCGCGGCATCATCAACCCGGCGATGATCGTCACCTGGGTGTTCGGCCTGTGGCTCGCCTGGAAGGGTTTCGGTTTCCAGGGCGGCTGGCTGCACGCCAAGATCGGAGCGGTGCTTTTGCTGTCCGCCGTTCATGGCTATCTGGCCGGCGCGGTGCGCAAATTCGCCGAGGACCGTAATGAAAAACCGGCCAGGCACTGGCGGATGGTCAACGAGATCCCCACATTGCTGATGATCGCAATCGTCATCCTGGTGGTGGTCAAGCCGTTCTGATGCATGTCGCTCAAAAACGGCCAGGAGACTGCGACAGGCATTGATGCGTTTAGGCCTTCATAGGCCATGCAAAACGCAGCTTGCTCTTTCACCCGACCGACGATAAAAGACGGGTCTTCCTTCCCGTCATGCGCCGCCCCTCGTTGTTTTCGGCCGCGCCCGGCATTTGTCGCATCCCGCCGATATTTTCCCAAAGCCTACCCAGACTCCATCTATTCAAGGTCCGTCTATGCAAGAAATGAAACTCGCCGAGTTCAAGAACAAGAAACCGCCAGAGCTGATCGCTTATGCCGAATCGCTCGAGGTCGAAAACGCCAGCGTCATGCGCAAGCAGGAGCTGATGTTTGCGATCCTGAAGAAGCTGGCCGCCCAGGAGATCGAGATCATCGGTGATGGCGTGGTCGAGGTGCTGCAGGACGGTTTCGGCTTCCTGCGCTCCGCCAACGCCAATTACCTGCCAGGTCCCGACGACATCTATATTTCACCGTCGCAGATCCGGCGCTTTTCGCTGAAGACCGGCGATACTGTCGAAGGGCCGATCCGCAGCCCGAAAGAGGGCGAGCGCTATTTCGCGCTGCTCAAGGTCAACACTATCAATTTCGACGATCCCGAGAAGATCCGTCACAAGATCCACTTCGACAATCTGACGCCGCTCTATCCGACCAAGCGGCTGAAGATGGAGATCGAGAATGTCACCACCAAGGACATATCGGCCCGTGTGATCGACCTGGTGGCGCCGATCGGCAAGGGACAGCGCGCCTTGATCAACGCGCAGCCGCGTACCGGCAAGACGGTTCTGATGCAGAACATCGCCCACTCGATCACCGCCAACCACCCGGAATGCTATCTGATCGTGCTGCTGATCGACGAGCGGCCGGAAGAAGTGACCGACATGCAGCGCTCGGTGAAGGGAGAGGTGATCTCCTCGACCTTCGACGAGCCGGCGGTGCGCCACGTGCAGGTCGCCGAAATGGTCATCGAGAAGGCCAAGCGCCTGGTCGAACATGGCCGCGACGTCGTCATCCTGCTCGATTCGATCACCCGTCTCGGCCGCGCCTACAACACCGTCGTGCCGTCATCCGGCAAGGTGCTGACCGGTGGTGTCGACGCCAACGCGCTGCAGCGGCCGAAGCGCTTCTTCGGCGCCGCCCGCAACATCGAGGAAGGCGGTTCGCTGACCATTATCGCCACCGCGCTGATCGATACCGGCAGCCGCATGGACGAAGTCATCTTCGAAGAGTTCAAGGGCACCGGCAACTGCGAAATCCAGCTCGACCGTAAGGTGGCCGACAAGCGCATCTATCCGGCCATGGACATCCTGAAGTCCGGCACCCGCAAGGAAGACCTGCTGGTTTCCAAGCAGGACCTGCAAAAGATCTTCGTGCTGCGCCGCATCCTGGCGCCGATGGGAACCACCGACGCGATCGAGTTCCTGATCGACAAGCTGAAGCAGACCAAGACCAATGCGGATTTCTTCGATTCGATGAACACGTAAGGGGATGGGGTAGCGATCCTTCGCGCCCCCCTCTGCCCTGCCGGGCAATTCCCCCTCTAGGAGGGAGATTACGCCCTTGGTCGCTTTCGGCAATTATCAATGCCGTAAGGTGAGCGGAACAGCGAAGCTGCCGATCTCCCCACTTGAGGGGGAGATGGCCGGTAGGCCAGAGGGGGCGTCTCTCGCCGGCGGTTAGCAAAACTATCGCCGTCGCAACAATCGCTCGAGCTCTTCAGCATCCGTCACCGCCGGCAAACAAACCTGCCCCGTACACAACCATGCACCTGCCTTGTCGGTCGGCGGCAGGATTCCACCGGGCAGCAAGGGTCGATTCGCTGCCGTACCGATCGGCACGACGATGTCGACGCGACACGGGTCCGGGTTTCGATTCGCAACCGGAACGAGCTTTGGATCTGTGAACTCATCCACCAACACCAGCTTGAGCGGCTCGATCGCCAGCGCGCAGGCATTGACGATGCCGGCCTGGCCATAGGCCTGCTGCGTCGCGCGGCCGGCGGCATGCTCGGCGACGTGCCAGGCTCTCTCCTGCAGCTCGAGATTGCCGGTGACGGAGGCGAGCCTGACCAGCGCCTCGATGATCTGGCCGGTGGCGGACGGAATGGCTTCGTCGACATCGCCGCGGATGCGGATCGGCACGTCGGTGCTGTCGGAAGCAGTCAGGTAGTAACCTGTCTTCTCGGCGTCGGCATGCCAATGCTCGAGCTGCCCGACAAACTGGCCGGCCTGGTCGACATAGCTCCAATCCCCGGTGGCCTCGAACAGCGAGATCGCGGCGTTGGTCATAGCGGCATAGTCGCTGGACAAAGCCGGGAACAGTTTTCTGGCGCCGAGCATCGAATGCGGCAAACGGCCGTCGCGGCTGCCAGAGCTGATATAGGCAAAGGCCTTTGCCGCCGCATCGATCCAGTCAGGCCGCGCCAGCGCCCGGCCGGCCTCGGCAAGCGCTGCGATCATCTGGCCGTTCCAGTCGATGAGGGTCTTTGCGTCAAGGCCGGGCCTAACCCGCTCTTCCCGGACAGCAAGGAGTTTCGCCTTGAGCGCGCTGATCTCTTCGCGGTGGATCACATATTGCAATTGCTGAGACAGCGTTTGGTGGACGACCGGCTTGCCTTCCCAGCCATGCGGGTTGGAGAGCGTGAAGTGCTTGAAAAACAATGCGGAATCGTCGCCAAGGGCGGCTTCGATCTCGTCGCGGCTCCAGGTGTAGAACAGACCTTCCTCGCCGTCGCTGTCGGCATCGAGACTGGCGGCAAAGGCACCGCCGTCGACGCGCATTTCGCGCAGCAGCCAGCCGATCGTCTCTTCGATTCGCACCCGGAACAATTCATTGCCGCTTGCGGCATAGGCCCAGTTGCAGAAGCGGAGGAGCTGGGCATTGTCGTAGAGCATCTTTTCGAAATGCGGCACCAGCCATTCGGCGTCGGTGGAGTAACGGCTGAGCCCGCCGCCGATGTGGTCGTAGACGCCGCCGCGCAGCATCTGCTCGAGGCTGTTGAGGACGTCGTCGCGATGGGCGGCATTGCCGTCGCGAAGCCAGGACAGCCACAGCGTTTGCATGAACGGCGCGTTGGGAAATTTAGGCGCGCCGCGCAATCCGCCGAGATCACGGTCGATCATGCCGTCGATGCCCTTGGCCAATTCCGCCAGCGTGGCGCGGTCGAGCACGGTTCTGGCATGCGAACCGGCGAGCCGTGCCTCGACATGCGTCGTCAGGCCGTCGGCGCTCTGGTTGAGGCTCGCCCGCTTCTCCCGCCAGGCCTTGTCCACCGCCTCCATAACCTGGATGAAGCCGGGGCGGCCGTAGCGCGGCTCGCGCGGAAAATAGGTGCCGCCCCAGAACGGCTTGCCGTCCGGGGTCAGGAACATGGTCAGCGGCCAGCCGCCCTGCTCGCCCATCGAGGACAGCGCCGCCATATAGATCTGGTCGATGTCCGGGCGCTCCTCGCGGTCGACCTTGATATTGACGAACAGACGGTTCATGACGGCGGCGACGCCATCGTTTTCGAAGCTTTCATGCGCCATGACATGGCACCAATGGCAGGCGGCATAGCCGACCGAGAGCAGGATCGGCCTATCCAGCGCTTTCGCCTCTTCGAGCGAAGCCGGCGACCAGGCCCGCCAGTGGACGGGATTGCCGCTGTGCTGCTGCAGATAGGGGCTGGCTTCTTCGGCAAGCAGGTTTTGCGCGGGCAGCGTCACTGGGCAAACTCGGGTGCGATTGGCTGATAGGCGTGAAGCTAGGGCGGTTCAGTAGAGCGGGCAAATGATTTCAGGCGATTCCATCGTAGCGCTGTCGAGCGGCCGGCTGCCTGCCGGCGTCGCCGTCATCCGAATTTCCGGCCCGCAGACTCGATTCGTGGTCGAAACGATTGCTGGGACTATGGTTAAGGACCGCGCGGCGGCTCTGCGCCGATTCAGGGCGTCTGACGGGACATTGCTCGATACCGGCCTGGTTGTGTTCTTTCCCGGTCCGGCCAGTTTCACCGGCGAGGATGTCGCGGAATTCCACGTTCATGGCGGCCGTGCCGTTGTGGCAAAAATGCTGGAGACGATGACCGGTTTTGACGGCGTCAGGCACGCGGAACCGGGCGAATTCACGCGTCGCGCTTTTCTGAACGGCAAGGTAGACCTGGTCGAAACCGAGGCGCTGGCCGATCTCGTCAATGCCGAGACGGAGGCGCAGCGGCGCTTCGCGGTCCAAAATGCCGGAGGCGCCCAAAGCGAACTCTATCTCGGCTGGCGCCGCAGGCTGATCCATGCCCGCGCCATGATCGAGGCCGAGATCGATTTCGCCGACGAGGAAGACGTCCCCGGTTCCGTTTCGGATACGGTCTGGTCTGATGTCAGAACGATGATCGACGAGATCGACCGGCACATCGCCGGATTTCGCGCCGCCGAGATCATTCGCGACGGCTTTGAGGTCGTCATCCTCGGTGCGCCCAACGCCGGTAAGTCGAGTCTGTTCAACGCCCTGGCGCGGCGCGATGCCGCTATAGTAACGGATGAGCCAGGCACGACCCGCGACCTGCTTGAAGTGACACTTGATCTTCAGGGGCTGCGTGTCCGGCTTACGGATACGGCCGGGTTGCGCGATGCGCCGGGGAAGGTCGAGGCGATGGGCATCGAGAAGGCGAGGGCCAAGGCGCATGGCGCCGATCTCTTGCTGTTGCTTCACGACATGGCGAAACCAAGGGATGTCGGCGAGCTGCCGACCGAAGCGCCGATCTTACGTGTCGGCACCAAGCTTGATCTGCTGGAAAGCCGCGCGGCGAGCGACGCTACGGAGGATTACGACCGTGTCATTTCAGTGAAGAACGGGACGGGCGTGAAGGAACTGCTGGCGGAGATCGGCCAGCGGGCGGCGGAGGCGGCCGGCAGCGTCGGCGATGTCCTGCCGTCGCGCCTTCGCCACGTCGAATTGCTTGGCGAGACCAACCGCCATCTGCTCCGCGCCACCGATGGCCGTTCTGTCGGGCAGGAGTTGCGCGCCGAGGAGTTGCGGCTCGCCGCCGATCGCCTCGGCCGAATCGTCGGCGCCATCGACGTCGAGGACATGCTGGACGTGATCTTCTCGCAGTTCTGCATCGGGAAATGACTCACGTGAAACATTGGGTCGTTGCGGCGTGAGCTCCCTTTAGATCGTATGTTGCTTTGCCGCATGCCTTCGTGATTTTCGACGAACCCCGAAGGCGGGGGGGCTTCATCTGAGCCACCACCGCGCTGCGCCGCCTGCATGACTCACGTGAACGTGTCAGGCGGCCCGATGACTCACGTGAAACACTGGGCTGACTAGCGGCGCGGCTGTTTCACGTGAAACTTGTCGCGGAGTTTTCTTGACAGCGTCGCTCCGCAGGGACATGTGTCCCTCATTCTTCTGAGTGCAGGACGTTTGGAAATGACCAATCGCTATGATGTGGTTGTGGTGGGCGGCGGCCACGCGGGTTGCGAGGCGGCCAGCGCTGCCGCGCGCGCCGGTGCCAGGACCGCGCTGGTGACGCTGCGTTTCGACACGATCGGCGTGATGTCGTGCAACCCCGCGATCGGCGGGCTCGGCAAGGGCCATCTGGTGCGCGAGATCGATGCCATGGACGGCCTCATGGGCCGCGTGGCGGATGCGGCCGGCATCCAGTTCCGCCTGCTCAACCGCCGCAAAGGCCCCGCGGTGCGCGGCCCGCGTACGCAGGCCGACAGAAAGCTCTATCGCCTTGCCATGCAGGAAGCGATTCGGCAGCAGAACGATCTCGACGTGGTCGAAGGCGAGGTTCTGGACTTCGAAATCGCCGACGGGCAGATCAGGGCTGTTCTCCTGGCTGATGGGCGGCGCCTGGCTTGCGGCGCGGTCGTCCTGACGACCGGGACTTTTCTGCGCGGGCTTATTCATATCGGCGAGAAGAAGATCATCGCGGGCCGCATGAACGAGCAGGCGAGCCTCGGCCTGTCGGCAACGATGAACCGCGCCGGCTTCAAGCTTGGACGGCTGAAGACCGGGACGCCGCCGCGGCTCGATGGCCGAACCATCGACTGGGCGTCGCTGGAAAGCCAGGCCGCGGATGTGGATCCGGTGCCGTTCTCGCTGATGACCGACCGTATCACCACGCCGCAGATCGATTGCGGCATCACCCGCACAACGACCGCCACGCATGAGCTGATCCGCGCCAATCTTGGCCGCTCGGCCATGTATTCCGGCTCGATCGAAGGCGTTGGGCCGCGCTATTGCCCGTCGATCGAGGACAAGATCGTCAAGTTCGGGGACAGGGACGGGCACCAGATTTTTCTGGAGCCGGAAGGCCTGGACGACGACACCGTCTATCCCAATGGCATTTCGACATCGCTGCCCGAAGATGTGCAGCTCGACATCTTGAAAACCATTCCGGGGCTGGAGCGAGCCGTCATGCTGCAGCCCGGTTATGCCATTGAATATGATCATGTCGATCCGCGCGAGCTGCATCAGACGCTGGAGACGAAGCGCATCAGCGGCCTGTTCCTCGCCGGGCAGATCAACGGCACGACCGGCTATGAGGAAGCGGCCGGGCAAGGCTTGCTAGCCGGCCTCAATGCGGCGCGGCGGGCGGCGGGCAGCGAGCAGATCGTGCTCAGCCGCACCGAGGCCTATATCGGCGTCATGGTCGATGATTTGACCAGCCGGGGCATTGCGGAGCCCTACCGGATGTTCACGTCGCGGGCCGAGTTCCGGCTGTCGCTACGCGCCGACAATGCCGATGAGCGGTTGACGCCGCTGGCGGCCAGGCTGGGCATCGCCTCGGCGCAGCGGATGCAGCGCTACGGGGATGTCATGCAAAGTCTGGATGAGGCTCGGGAGCTGGCGAAGTTGCTCACAATGACGCCCAACGAGGCGGCGCGTCATGGGCTGGAAATCAACCGGGACGGCGTGCGCCGGTCCGGTTATGAATTGCTGTCCTATCCCGACGTCGACGTGGCCTGGTTGGGACGCATCGATTCGCGATTCGCGGCAATCGACGGCAAGACGGCGGAGCGACTCGAAACAGAGGCCAAATATTCGGTCTATCTCGATCGCCAGAAGACGGATGTCGCGCAGATCCGGCATGAAGAGAGCCGGCTGATCCCCGAGACGGTCGATTTCGCTGGCGTGCCGGGTCTGTCGAACGAGTTGAAGCAGAAGATGCAGGCGCGGCGGCCGCGCTCCATCGCCGATGCCCAGCGCATGGAAGGCATGACGCCGGCGGCGCTGGCGATCATTGTCGCGCATGTCCGTCACGCGGAGAGCGCCCAGCGCCTGCAAAAGGATGTTGCGTGAGTTCTATGACCCTAGCGAGCCTGCAGGACACGGCAGGCCCGGTTTCACGTGAAACATTCGATCGGCTGGTGGCGTTCGAGCAGATGTTCCAGAAGTGGAATCGCAGCATCAATCTGGTGGCGCAATCGACCTCGGGCGACGTCTGGCAGCGTCATATATTGGACAGCGCGCAGCTCGCGCGCATAGAGCCTGCCGCCACACGCTGGGTGGATATCGGCTCGGGCGGCGGATTTCCGGGCCTTGTCATGGCTTTCCTGCTGGCCGAGCGCGACGGCGCCAGCATCGATCTGATTGAAAGCAATCGCAAAAAAGCATCCTTCCTGCAGACCGTCGTCGGGCAGTTCAGCCTGCCGGCGCGGGTGGTGGCGCGCCGCATCGACGACAGTCATGCGCTTGTTTCGACGCCGCAGATCGTCACGGCGCGGGCGCTGGCTCCGCTTTCGACCTTGCTGGACCTGTCGGCGCCCTGGCTGATTTCAGGCGCGCGCGGCCTGTTTCACAAAGGCCGGGATTACCGCACCGAAGTGCAAGAAAGCGTTCACCGATGGTCCTTCGATCTGGTAGAACATCCCAGTGTGACCGACGCTGGCGGCGTCATCCTGGAATTGTCCAACCTGCGACCTGTCTGATCCGTCACTGACAGGCGATTTGGCGCCCAAAATGAATTTCTGGCATAAACCCATGATGAAGAATGGCCCCCGAATCATCACCGTAGCCAACCAGAAAGGCGGCGTCGGCAAGACAACCACCGCCATCAATCTGGCGACCGCGCTGGCCGCGATCGGCGAAAAGGTGCTGATCGTCGATCTCGATCCGCAGGGGAATGCCAGCACCGGCCTCGGCATCGACCGCAAGGATCGGACGGTCTCGTCCTATGACGTGCTGACCGGCGAGCTGGAGCTGGAGGCCGCGGCCATCCCGACGGCGGTGCCCGGCCTGTCGATCGTGCCGTCGACGCTCGACCTGCTCGGCATCGAAATGGAGATCGCCTCCGCGCCCGACCGCGTGCTGAAGCTGCGCAATGCGCTGCGCGCCGCGACCGAGCGCGGCGCACCTTTCGGCTATGTGCTGATCGACTGCCCGCCCTCGCTCAACCTTTTGACCTTGAATTCAATGGCTGCGGCCGATTCTGTTCTTGTGCCGCTGCAATGCGAGTTCTTCGCGCTCGAAGGTCTCAGCCAGTTGCTGGAGACGGTCGAGCAGGTGCGCCGCTCGATCAATCCGGATCTGACCATCCAGGGCATCGTGCTGACCATGTATGACGGCCGCAACAATCTCGCCAACCAGGTGGTGCAGGATGTGCGGTCGCATATGGGCGACAAGGTCTACGAGACCGTCATCCCGCGCAATGTGCGGGTGTCCGAGGCGCCGTCCTACGGCAAGCCGGCGATCCTTTACGATCTGAAATGCTCGGGCAGCCAGGCCTATCTGCAACTGGCGTCGGAAGTGATCCGCCGCGAGCGCAAGTTACGCGCCGCTTGATTAGACTCCCTGCAATCTAAAGAGCCGATTCGATACCGAAACGATCCGGAACCTGGAATAAAGATGAGCGAAGACCTTTCGAGAAAGAGACTGGGGCGTGGGCTGGCGGCGCTGATCGGCGAGATTGATCGCCCAGCTGCGCCTGAAAAATCAGGCATGAGCGCCGACGGCAAGGTGCCGATCGAGTTCCTGACCCCCAATCCGAAGAATCCGCGGCGGCATTTCGGCGACGCCGAGCTGACCGACCTTGCCCAGTCGATCCGCGAACACGGCGTCGTCCAGCCGGTGGTGGCGCGTCCTTCGCCGGCACAGGCCGGCCGTTACGAGATCATCGCCGGCGAGCGGCGCTGGCGGGCGGCGCAGCGCGCCGGGCTTTCCGAGATCCCGGTCATCATCCGCGAGGTCAACGACCGCACCGCGCTCGAGCTGGCGATCATCGAAAACGTCCAGCGCACCGACCTCAATGCGGTCGAGGAAGCACTTGGCTATCAGCAGCTGATCGACGAGCACGGCTACACCCAGGCTGATCTCGGCCAGGTGATCGGCAAGAGCCGCAGCCATGTCGCCAACACGCTCAGGCTCCTGAAGCTGCCGGACGTGATCCGCGACATGCTGGTCGACGGCGCGCTGTCGGCGGGCCATGCCCGCACGCTGGTGACGGCGGAAGATCCGGCCGGCCTTGCCAAGCGTATCGTCGAAGAGGGCCTTTCGGTACGCCAGGCCGAAGCGCTGGCCCAGATACCGGCCGGCACCAGCAGCACCAAGGAAGCCAAGCCGGCGCCAAGTCCGGAGCAAAAGGACGCCGATACGCTGGCGCTGGAAAAGCTGTTGACCGATACGATCGGCATGATTGTGTCAGTGGATCACAAGGGCAAGGGCGGCACTTTGCGGGTTTCATACCGGTCGCTGGAGCAGCTTGATGAGCTGTGCAGAAGGCTGAAGCAGGAGCGTTAGTTAGCCGGCGAAGTATATTGAGGCCGGAGATTGCGCATGTGGAAAGGGGCTGGCCGTTTGGCCGGCCTTTTCCTTTTGGGGCGCTGGTGATTGGCGAAATCGGTGACGCCGCGAATCTCCCTCCTTGAGGGGAGATGGTCGGCAGGCCAGAGGGGGTCGCCCCACATCAAGCGCCGGGCCCCTGCGGGAACGAAGAAGAGGTCAGCGCCCCACGCGCGGCGGCCCCCTCTGTCGCCTTCGGCGACATCTCCCCCTCGAGGGGGAGATCAGGCTCGCTCCCCAGCCTCGCGCTCTCAACCGCGATCCCAAGCAGCGCCTGCCGCCAGCCCTGCCGCTCGCGGCTTGACAGTGCCAGGCAACGGCGTAACCTATATTAGATATGGCTTAAATTATGTGCCCTAGCGTGCCGGTCAGTCGAGGCGGGGGCTATTTGCCGTTCCTACAACAGTCGTGAAATGGCACCGCCCCGCCAATGCGATATGCCGACGCGCCTGACGCAAGTGGGAGGTGCAAATGGCAGTCCGTTGGCAATTGTCCGGAAGTTACTTCGAAAATTGTAGCTGCGATGTCGTATGTCCTTGTCTGCTGTCCACCAACGCGCAGCTGACATCGAAGCCGACGAAAGGTGTTTGCGACGTCGGTTTGGTCTTTCATATCAATACGGGCAACTACGGCGACGTTCGATTGGATGGGCTCAGTGTCGCGATGGTCGCTCACACGCCGGGTCCTATGGCAAACGGCAATTGGACGGCCGCCGCCTATATCGACGAACGGGCCGATGACAGGCAAACAGAGGCGCTAGGTGCCATCTTCACCGGCGCTGCGGGCGGCCCTATGGCGGTGCTGGCACCCATGATTGGCACGAATCTTGGCGCCAAGAAGGTGCCGATAAGCTACCGGATAGACGGCAAGAAGCGGTCGGCGGAGATTGCGGGCGTCATGCAGATGGCGGTCGAGCCGCTGCCGACAATGCGCGAGGACGGGCAGATGTGGGCGGCCACCGGCCATCCTGTCAATCCCGATTGGCTCGCCCTGGCGATGGGGGCGGAAGGCAGTACATTCAGCGATCATGGCATGAGCTGGGACAATTCCCGCCGAAACGGACATTACGCCCCGATCAATTGGTCTGGGCAGCAGTAGCCGTTGGCAGCGTAGCACGGAACGACCTCGTCCATGGCCCCGACGTTGCAGCGATACATCATTCTCGCGCTGCTGATCGCTATCGCTGCGGCGGCGTGGACCCTGCTTGTCTGGCAGCAGATGGGCATGGACGCGGACATGCGCATGGAAATGTACGCACTCACCATGGGTATGAAGGCGCCGCTGTTTCTTGCCATCTGGATGATCATGATGATTGCCATGATGTTTCCGACGGCCGCGCCCATGATCCTGACGTTTCACCAGGTCCAGGCCGGCAAACAGAGCCGGGGCGAGACCTTTGTCTCGAGCTGGGTGTTCGTGGCCGGGTATATGCTGGTTTGGGGCGTGATGGGCTTTATCGCCTTTGCCGGTGCGGCGGGTGCGGAGATGCTTGCCGGGCATGTGGGATTGTCCGCTGCGACGGCCGCGCGTATCGGCGGCGCGCTGCTGATGATTGGGGGCGCCTATCAACTCTCCCCACTGAAAGATCTGTGTCTGGCCAAATGCCGCACGCCGATTGGCTTCATCCTGACCTCATGGCGCGATGGTTATGGGGGTGCGGTTCGCATGGGCCTGGAGCATGGACTTTTTTGCCTGGGCTGCTGCTGGCTTTTGTTTCTCGCCCTCTTTCCTCTCGGGATCATGAACGTCGCCGCAATGGCCGTGGTCACCTTGCTGATCTTTGCGGAAAAGACCCTCCCGTCAGGAGGTGGGATCGCAAAGGTGTCGGGCATCGCTCTGCTTCTTTACGGCGCGGCGGTGCTGGTCTTTCCACAGGCGCTGCCAACCTTCCAGCAGGTGGGCGCTATGACAATGAATTGACCGATGGAGGCAGCGCTCGGTGCCGAGAAGAGGAGGATCGCTCTCCTACCTCTGCGCCAACCTGCTGCTCTCCACCGCAATGCCAAGCAGCGCCTGTCTTGCCAGCGCGACGGAAAGATCCGGCCGCCGTCTGGTCTGCAGCACCGCCGTCTGCAGCCGGGTCAGTGCGCGGCCGAGCGCTTCGGTGCTCCAGCGCTCCAGCGCTTTCTCCACCAGCTTGCGTCGCGAGAAAAACACCGGCGGGCGAGCGGCGGCAACGACCGTGGCGGCGTTGCGGTTGCCGGACTCCATCTGGCCGCGCATGATCTGGATCTGCTGCAACTGCCGCATTGCCGAGGACAGCACCAGGAAGGGCTGGCCGCCGGACTGGCAATGGCGGGTGAAGGCGGTGTCGAAGTCGCCGATCTTGCCTTCGAGAAGCGCGTCGACCGCGTCGTCGAAAGACGCGCCGGAGACATCACCTGACATCGCTTTGACCTCCTCCAGGCCGATCTCGGTCTGGCCATGGGCGTAGAGCACAAGCTTCTCGATCTCACCGCGCGAGGCCAGCCGGTCGCCGCCGAGATTGCGGCGCAGCGCCTGTCTCGCTTCCATGGTCATCGACATGCCGGCCCTGCCCAGTTCGCCGTCGATGACGGTGTCGATGTCGCGGGCTTCATCGGCATAGCAAGGCAGGGCCATGGCATTGTCGGCCGCCTCGACGATGGCGCGCAGGCCGACACCTTTCTTGAGGTCGCCGGCCTCGATGAGAATGATCGCATCGCGCGCGGGCTCGGCCGTCAGCGCCTTGACGTCGTCGGCCAATGCCTTCTGGCCGCTGGCATTGCGCACCCACAGCAGGCGCCGGTCGGAAAACATCGGCACGGTGCGGGCCTCGTCGAGCAGCCGGCCCTCGTCGCGGTCAACCTCCGACCCCTCCAGCCTGACCACCGAGAAGGGATCGTCGAGCGGCAGGCCGGTCTTGCCGGCAAAGGCCTTTGCTCGCTCGGAGACAAGGCCGCGATCGGGGCCGTAAAGCAGGACAATGGAGATCCGCTGGTCCGGCTTCGCGAGCCAGCCATCGACCTCATATGCTTTCTTCTGTGCCATGGCGGGCTGGTTAGCATGATGTGGGGGCGGCATCCAGCTTGGGCGAACGGTCGACCCCCACTCCGTCGAGCTTCGCTCGACCCCTCTCCCCCGATCGACGGGGGAGAGGAAAGGCGCGAGTTCGTCGACCAATCACCTTATCTGCCGGCAAACCTCGCCCAACCTTCTCTCTAATTGCGCGCCACCGCCCAACATCGACAAGAAATTTCGCGGACATATCTTCATCTTGGGTGCGTGGGAGGCTGGATCGGCCGGCGCGGCCGGGACCGACGTCCGCAGGCTACCCGACGAATTCGCACTGGCGGCGCAGATATGCAAATATCTGTTCCGGGCAACATTGGAGGACAAAGGTCATGGCCGATGCTGGGATGTTGCGTTTCCACGTTCCGGAGCCGGAAGTGCGGCCGGGCGGAACGCCTGACTTTTCCAACGTGCCGATCCCCAAGGCCGGCTCGGTGCCGCGCCCGGAGATCGATGTCGATCCGCGCACCATCCGCGATCATGCCTTCTCGATCATCCGCGTGCTGAACCGCACGGGCGAGGCCGTCGGCCCGTGGGCCGGCCTGCTGTCCAGCGACGAGCTTCTCACCGGCCTGCGCCACATGATGACGCTACGGACCTTCGATGCGCGCATGCAGATGGCGCAGCGGCAGGGCAAGACCTCGTTCTACATGCAGCATCTGGGCGAAGAGGCTGTGGCTTGCGCCTTCCGCAAGGCACTGGCGCCGGGCGACATGAACTTTCCGACCTATCGCCAGGCAGGGCTGCTGATTGCCGATGGCTACCCGATGGTCACGATGATGAACCAGATCTATTCCAACGAAGCCGACCCGCTGAAGGGCCGGCAATTGCCGGTCATGTATTCGTCGAAGGAGCACGGCTTCTTCTCGATCTCCGGCAATCTGGCGACGCAGTACATCCAGGCGGTCGGCTGGGCGATGGCCTCGGCGATATCGAACGATTCGCGCATCGCAGCCGCGTGGATCGGCGACGGCTCGACGGCCGAGTCCGATTTCCACTCGGCGCTGGTGTTCGCCTCCACCTACAAGGCGCCGGTCGTGCTCAATGTCGTCAACAACCAGTGGGCAATCTCGACCTTTCAAGGCATCGCGCGCGGCGGTTCGGGCACGTTCGCGGCCAGGGGCCTCGGCTTCGGCATCCCGTCACTGCGCGTCGACGGCAACGACTACCTCGCCGTCCACGCCGTGGCCAAATGGGCGGCGGAGCGGGCGCGCAGCAATCTCGGGCCGACGCTGGTCGAATATGTCACCTACCGTGCCGGCGCACATTCGAGCTCGGACGACCCGTCCGCCTACCGGCCGAAGACCGAATCCGACGCCTGGCCGCTCGGCGACCCGATCGTGCGGCTGAAGAACCATCTCATCGCGCTCGGCGTCTGGTCGGACGAGCGGCACGCGCAGGCCGAGGCGGAAATCCTCGACACGGTTATCGCGGCGCAGAAGGAAGCCGAAGGCCACGGCACGCTGCATGCCGGCGGCAAGCCGTCGACGCGCGACATGTTCGAGGGGCTCTATGCCGAGATGCCGCCGCATCTCAGACGCCAGCGCCAGCAGGCGGGAGTCTGAGCCATGCCGAGGCGGACCATGATCGAAGCCATTCGCGATGCCATGGACGTGTCGATGGGGCGCGACGAAAAAGTCGTCGTGTTCGGCGAGGACGTCGGCTTCTTCGGTGGCGTCTTCCGCTGCACGCAGGGCTTGCAGGCCAAATATGGCAAGAGCCGCTGCTTCGATGCGCCGATCAACGAATCCGGCATTGTCGGCTCGGCCATCGGCATGGCCGCCTATGGCTTGAAGCCGTGCGTGGAAATTCAGTTTGCCGACTACATGTACCCGGCCTACGACCAGCTGACCCAGGAAGCGGCACGGCTGCGCTACCGCTCCAACGGCGATTTCACCTGCCCGATCGTGGTGCGCATGCCGACCGGCGGCGGCATTTTTGGCGGCCAGACGCACAGCCAGAGCCCTGAGGCGCTGTTCACCCATGTGTCGGGGCTGAAGACGGTGGTGCCGTCCAACCCGCACGACGCCAAGGGGCTTTTGATCGCGGCGATCGAGGATCCGGATCCGGTGATTTTCCTCGAGCCGAAGCGGCTCTACAACGGTCCGTTCGATGGTCATCACGACCGGCCGGTGACGCCCTGGTCGAAGCATGAGCTGGGCGAGGTGGCCGACGGCCACTACACGGTGCCGCTCGGCAAGGCGGCGATCCGCAGGGCAGGCTCGGCCCTCACCGTGCTCGCCTACGGCACCATGGTCTATGTCGCGCAGGCGGCTGTCGAAGAAACCGGCATCGATGCCGAGATCATCGACCTCAGGACCCTGCTGCCGCTCGATCTCGATACGATCGTCGCCTCGGTGAAAAAGACCGGGCGCTGCGTCATCGTGCATGAGGCGACGCTGACCTCGGGCTTCGGCGCCGAGCTGTCGGCGCTGGTGCAGGAAAACTGTTTCTATCACCTCGAAGCGCCGGTTGCTCGCGTTGCCGGCTGGGACACGCCCTATCCGCATGCGCAGGAGTGGGATTATTTTCCCGGTCCCGCCCGCGTTGGCCGTGCCTTGCTTGAAACCATGGGAGCCTGAGATGGGCGAACACATCATCAAGCTGCCCGACGTCGGCGAAGGCGTCGCCGAGGCCGAGCTGGTCGAATGGCACGTCAAGGTCGGCGATATCGTCCGCGAGGACACTGTGCTCGCCGCAGTCATGACCGACAAGGCGACGGTTGAAATCCCGTCGCCGGTCGATGGCGAGATCCTGTGGCTGGGCGCCGAGATCGGCGACACGGTGGCCATCGGTTCGCCCATCGTGCGGCTGAAGGTGGCGGGCGAGGGCAACGCCAAGCCGCAAGGCGCCGAAGTGGAAGCGGTGTCCGCTGAGCCTCCGGCAAAACTTCCGACGCCGAAGCCCGAGGCTGCTGCGCCGGTCGTGAAGACATCGCCAAGAAGCGACGAGCCCAAGGCGAAACCGGCAGCCTCACAGAAAAGCACGGCGCAGCCTTCCGTCTCCGGCGCGCCGCGGCCTGAAGGCGAAAGACCGCTGGCGTCGCCGGCCGTTCGTCTGCGGGCAAAAGAAGCCGGCATCGATCTCAGGCAGGTTGCCGGATCCGGTCCGGCCGGTCGCATCGGCCATGAGGACATCGAAGCGTTCCTGGCGCGCGGGCCGCGGGTCGCAAAGGCATCCGGCCTCGCCCGCAACGATGCTGTGCAGGATATCAAGGTGGTCGGCTTGCGGCGCAAGATCGCCGAGAAGATGTCGCTGTCCAAATCGCGCATTCCGCACATCACCTATGTCGAGGAGATCGACGTCACCGCACTGGAGGAATTGCGCGCGGCGCTCAACAAGGAGAAGCGTCCTGGCGTGGAGCGGCCGAAACTGACGCTGCTGCCGTTCCTGATGCGGGCGATGGTCAAGGCGATCGCGGACCAGCCCAATCTCAACTCCCTGTTCGACGACGAGGCCGGCATCGTCCATCAGCATGGCGGCATCCATATCGGCATCGCCGCACAGACGCCGTCGGGGCTGGTGGTTCCGGTGGTCAAGCACGCCGAGGCGCGCGACATCTGGGATTGCGGCGCCGAGGTCATCAGGCTGGCCGAGGCGGCCAAGTCCGGCACAGCAACACGCGACGAGCTGTCCGGCTCGACCATCACCATCACCTCGCTCGGCGCCATGGGCGGCGTGGCGACGACGCCGGTCATCAACCATCCGGAAGTGGCGATCGTCGGCGTCAACAAGATGATGGTGCGGCCGGTGTGGGACGGCACCCAGTTCATGCCGCGCAAGATGATGAACCTGTCGTCGAGCTTCGACCATCGGGTGATCGATGGGTGGGATGCGGCGGTGTTCATCCAGCGGATCAAGACGCTGCTGGAAACGCCGGCGCTGATTTTCGTGGATTGAGGGGATGAGAACGGTCGCAAGGGCCCCCTCACCCGGATTGCCAAAACCGAATTGCGAAGGGCAATTCGGGGCAATCCGACCTCTCCCCGAGGGGAGAGGAGGTCGCCGGCGTCTGTGCTCGCCTCTTCTCCCCACCGGGGAGAAGGTGGCCGCGAAGCGGCCGGATGAGGGGGTCTTCGCCACCAGAAAGAGCGTGCCATCATGAAAGAAATCTCCTGCAAGCTGCTCGTCATCGGCGCCGGGCCCGGCGGCTATGTCTGCGCTATTCGGGCCGGACAGCTCGGCGTCGATACGGTGATCGTCGAGGCCGGCAAGCCGGGCGGCACCTGCCTCAATGTCGGCTGCATCCCGTCCAAGGCGCTGATCCATGCGGCGGAGGAGTTCGAGAAGGTGTCGCACATGGCGGGCGGCAAGAGCCCGCTCGGCATTTCGGTCACCGCGCCGACGCTCGATCTTGCCCGGACCGTCGCCTGGAAGGACGGCATCGTCAGCCGGCTCAACAGTGGCGTCGCCGGCCTGCTCAAGAAGGCAGGCGTGAAAACCGTGCATGGCTGGGCGAGCTTTCGCGACGGCAAGACGGTCGCGGTCGAGACCGAGACGGGTAGCCAAGTGATCCGTGCTGAAACCATCGTGATCGCCACCGGCTCGGCGCCGGTCGAGTTGCCGTTCTTGCCGTTTGGCGGGTCGGTGATTTCGTCAACCGAGGCACTGGCGCTCAGCGAAGTGCCGAAAAAGCTCGCGGTCGTCGGTGGCGGCTATATTGGGCTGGAACTCGGCATGGCATTTGCCAAGATGGGCGCTGAGGTGACCGTGATCGAGGCCTTGCCGCGCGTGCTGGCGCAGTATGATGCGGAGCTGACCCGGCCGGTGGTCAAGCGGCTCACCGCGCTCGGCGTCGAGGTGATGCTGGGCGCCAAGGCCAAGGGGCTTTCAACCAAGGGTGACGCGTTGCTGGTCGAGACCTCGGACGGCAAAAGCGCCAAGGTCGCCGCCGAAAAAATCCTGGTCACGGTCGGGCGCAAGCCGGTGACCGAGGGCTGGGGGCTCGAGCAGATCGACCTCGACATGGCCGGCAAATTCATCCGCATCGACGACCAGTGCCGCACCTCGATGCGCGGCATCTTCGCCGTTGGCGACGTCACCGGCGAGCCGATGCTGGCGCACCGGGCGATGGCGCAGGGCGAGATGGTTGCCGAGATCGTTGCCGGCCACAAGCGCAGCTGGGACAAGCGTTCGATACCCGCCGTTTGCTTCACCGATCCCGAACTGGTGACCGCTGGTCTTTCGCCGGAAGAAGCCAAGGCGCTCGGCGGCGAGATCAAGATCGGCATGTTCCCGTTCGCGGCCAACGGCCGGGCGATGACGAAGCTGGGCGAGGACGGCTTTGTCCGCGTCTTGGCCCGCGCCGACAACCATCTGGTGCTCGGCATCCAGGCGGTCGGGCAGGGTGTGTCGGAACTGGCGGCGGCGTTCGGGCTGGCGCTGGAGATGGGCGCGCGGCTGGAGGACATCGCCGGCACCATCCACGCGCATCCGACGCAGGGCGAGGGATTCCAGGAAGCAGCGCTGAAGGCGCTGGGACACGCGCTGCATATTTGAGGAAAGGGGCGAACCTGTTCGAGCCAGCTCTCTTCCTTCCCTCGCCAGCCGCTCATCTAGGCGCGACCAAAGCGATTGGCGGGAAAGTGCCGCGTACCATGTTTTCCGAGAACCGGATTCCACCCTTCGGGATCATGCTCTAGTCTCCTCCCATGAGCACCGACCTGAAGAAATACGTGGCGATTCGCTACAACACCGCCACCGGCTTCATGCCGAGCCAATGGAATGGACACGGCAGAGCCAATCTCGACCCGGTGTGGCTGGTCGAGCGGCTGGCGCTGTTCGACACCTATTGCGCGCCGTCGCTCGAGGGCCAGTCGCAGAAGGACTTTACGGTCCTGATTGCGTTCGATTCCGAAACACATGAGAACTACATCCGGAT
The DNA here is from genome assembly GCF_003998485.1 of Mesorhizobium sp. M7A.F.Ca.CA.001.04.2.1. Classification (NCBI taxonomy): domain Bacteria; kingdom Pseudomonadati; phylum Pseudomonadota; class Alphaproteobacteria; order Hyphomicrobiales; family Phyllobacteriaceae; genus Mesorhizobium; species Mesorhizobium sp. M7A.F.Ca.CA.001.04.2.1. Next base: position 5,401 of record NZ_RZQT01000047.1, on the reverse strand, counting down.
CGTCTGCGGCTGCGCGGCCGGGATTGATGTCAGGCCGGTTCTCATCAAGGCCGGCGAGAACTACAATGTCGCCTTCAATGCGTTTGTCCAAAGCGACACGGATGCCGAATTTGTTTTGCTGACTCGGCTCGACAGCGATGACGCGCTGGCGCCGACCTTCATGGAGCGTGTCGATTTCTACGCGCGCCGGGAAATCGCCAAGGGCGAGGTGAACCAGCAACCGCTCTATATCGCCTTTCCGCACGGCCAGAATTTCGATGCGGCAACCAACCACTACACGCAGCACGAATATCCAACGTCGGCCTTCGGCACTCTGGTCGAGAAGCGATCACCGTCCATGAACGGGGTCTATTGCGACGAGCACACGAAGATGGCGACGCGTTTCAACACTGTCGGGGCGGCCTCGAAGGAGGCTCAATGGTGCATCGTCATTCATGACAACAATGCAGCCAATGTCTTGCGCGGCAAGCCGGTCGCCGAGCCGGCTTTCACCGTGGGCCGGCCCGGTGCCGAGACAAATGCGCGCGCGCCGGCTCGAAAAGAGACTACGCAAAAGCAGATGCCGCAGACTTCGGCCAAGGCCTCGCGCAACGCCGGCAATTTTGTCCGGTTTCTGCTTGGGCGGCCGATGGTCTTGCGGAAATAGCTCGATGCTAATCTCCCCCTCAAGCGGGAGATTATGCGCTTCACCCCGCCAGCCGGCTCACCATTTCGTGCTGGGCATAGGCGCGGCCAAAACGGTTGGCTAGAAATGCGTCCAGCGCGATGTCTTCCTGCTTGATGAAGCCGGTCGCCGGCAGGCTGCCGTCGGCCAGCATGTCGAGCACGGCGCAGATGCCGGACGCCGTGGTGATCTGGATGGCGCTGCGCACCACCTGGCCGATACGCTGGGAATAGACCTTGTTGGCGTAGGTCTCCTGCAGCAGGCGGCCGTTCTTGCGGCCGGAGACGGTGACGAAGACGATGACGACGTCCTGCAATGTCGCCGGCAGGGCGCTTTCAAAAATGTCCTTCAGCACGTCGCGGCGATGGCGCAGGCCGAGGTCGTTGAGCAGCGCCTTCATGATCGCGGCGTGGCCGGGGTAGCGGATGGTGCGGTAGTTGAGCGTGCGCACCTTGCCCTTCAGCGTCTCGGCCAGCGTGCCGAGCCCGCCGGAGGTGTTGAATGCCTCGTAAGTGACGCCGTCGAGCGAGAACTCCTCGCGCTCCTCCAGTGGCGGTACCTCGACCAGCTCGCCCTCGACGATCGCCTCGCAGGGCTCGCAATATTCGTTGATGACGCCGTCGGTGCTCCAGGTCAGATTGTAGTTCAGCGCATTGGAGGGATATTGCGGCAAAGCTCCGACGCGCATGCGCACGCTCTCCAGCGAATCGAAACGGCTGGCGAGATCGTTGGCGACGATCGAGATGAAGCCCGGCGCCAGGCCGCATTGCGGAATGAAGGCGCTTCTGCCCGAACGCGCCAATTCCTTGACGCGGCGGGTCGAGACGACGTCCTCGGTCAGGTCGAGATAGTGCACGCCGGCACTGGCCGCCGCCTCGGCGATGCGGGTGGTCAGATGGAAGGGAGCGGCGCTGAGCACCGCGAATTTGCCGGCGAGTGCGGCTTCAAGCGTGCCGGACGCTTCGATGTCGAGCTCCAGCGTCGCAACCGTGGCCGGGACTTCGGCCGCTGCGAGCTGTGCTGCCGAGCGGTCGACGAGCGTGACCTGATAATCTCCCGTGGCGGCGAGCATCTCGGCAATGGTCGAGCCGATCTTGCCGGCGCCGACAACGACAATTTTCTTCATGACAAATCCCTCACTGGTTGTGAGCACAGATTCGCAGCTTGCCCGTCGAAAGGAAGCGTGGTTCTGTACGAAACGAACCCATTGATTGGTCAGTCCGCCGAGAAGAATCGTCGAAATGCTCAGCGATGCCGAACAGACCCTGCTTTCGCTGCTGCGCGAGAATGCGCGCGCCTCGACCGCCGAGCTGGCGCGGCGGCTTGGCGTCTCGCGGACAACCGTGCAGAGCCGGATCGAACGGCTGGAGCAGCGCGGCATCATATCAGGCTACGGCGTGCGGCTGGCGCCGGATTATGAGCAGGGGCTGGTGCGGGCGCATGTGCTGCTCACCGTGACGCCCAAGCTTGCCGACAAGGTGGTGCGCGGCCTGCGCGGTTTGGCGACGGTCCGGACGCTGCATTCGGTCAGCGGCAATTTCGACATGATCGTCATCGTCGACGCGCCATCGATCCGCGACCTCGACATGCTGCTCGACCAGATCGGCGCCATGGACGGAGTCGAGCGGACGCTGTCATCGATCATCCTGTCGACGCGGATAGATAGGTGAGGGGACCTCTCAACCCAAGCTGGGCTTGAACAGCACCAGCCGTTTCGCCGGCTAATCCGTAGCCAGCGGAAAACGCACCACCACCGCAAGTCCCGGTCGGCAATCCTCGAGCGTGATCGATGCGCCGTGCAGATCGGCGATGGCCCGGACAAGGCTGAGCCCGAGGCCGCTGCCTGATGTCGAGCGGCTGTGGTCCAGCCGGTAGAGCCGCTGGAACACTTTCTCGCGCTCTGCCGCCGGAATGCCGGGACCGTTGTCGGCGACGCCCGCAACGACGCGTTCGTCCTGGCGCGCCACCGACAGCTTTATCGTCGTGCCCGATGGACAATGGCGCAACGCGTTCTCGACCAGATTGGCGAACATCTGCGTCAGCAGCTCGCGATCGCCATGGATCCGGTCCGTCGTTTCCTGTGGTTGCGCCAACGACAGCGACTTTCCGTCGTCCTCGGCAACATCGGCATAGATCTCGGCGATGGTTTGCAGCACCTCGCCCAGATCGACATCGGTGAACCGCGCCCGGCGGGCGCCGGCCTCGATCTGCGCGATGCGCAGCAGGGCATCGAAGGTCTCGTTGATCTGCAGGCTCTCGGCATGCGCCTCCGCCAGTTCAGCGGCGATTTTCCGGCCCGACAGGTTCTTTTCCGACGCGGTGTCGAGGATCATCTGCAACCGGTTGAGCGGCGTCTTCAGATCGTGGGCGATGTTGGCGCTGACCTGTTTCATGCCTTCGACCAGCGCCGACAGGCGGTCGAGCGCGGCATTGACCTGGCTGGAGACGATGTCGATGTCGTCACCCTTGCCGGTCAGCGGAATGCGGGTGTCCAGCCGTCCATGCGAGACATCCACCATGGTGGCGGCGATGCCGTCGAGACGGCGCTGGACGCGCGAGGCGAGCAGGGCGCCGCCGGCGACCGCCAGCCCGGTGATGATCAGGGTTCCCCAGCCAAAGCTCATCAGCACGATCCTCTCCAGCTCCTCCGTCTCGGAAAGGCTGAAGGCGACGGTCAGCGTGTTGCCGCCGACCGGGCCGGAATAGGCGCGGTACTCGGCGCCGGGCGGCACGCCGGGCATTTCGGTGTCGAACATCGAGAAGCCGTCGGGAAGCCCTGCCGCGGTGAAGTTGCCGGCCAGGCGATTGCCCGTTGCGTCGGTCAACGAAAACAGCTGCTCCTTCTTGAGGCTGCGCAGGGAGTGGCTGCCGACGGTCTCAACCAGCTCCTTGAGATCGTTCTCGGCATAGGTCGCGGCGACGACCGCGTAGGTTTCCTTGATGGTGTCGTCGAGCCGCTCGGCAAGATCGGCGCTCATCATCTGGTAGACGATGGCGCCAGACAGGACGAAGGCCAGCACGAACAGGAAGGCGAAGGTCAGGGCAAGCCGGAATGGTGTGCTGCGAAGCAGGCGGGACCAGGTTCCGGTCATGGCGCGTGCAGGCTGTAGCCGGTGTTGCGGACGGTGTGGATGAGCTGGGTTTCGAAGGGCTTGTCGACCTTGGCCCGCAGCCGGCTGATATGGGTCTCGACGACGCTGGTCCTGGGATCGAAATGAAAATCCCAGACACGCTCCAGAAGCATGGTGCGGGTGATGACGCGGCCTTCGCCGCGCATCAGCACTTCCAGCAGGCTGAACTCCCGCGGCTGCAGGTCGATCGGCTGGCCCCGCCTCGTGACGCGGCGCATGATCAGGTCCATTTCGAGGTCGACGACCCGCAGGACGGTTTTCTGCTCCTGCGCCGCCGGCCGCCGGCCAAGCGCATTGATGCGGGCGAGGAGTTCGGAAAAGGCGAAGGGCTTGACCAGATAGTCGTCGCCGCCGGCCTCGAGCCCCTCGACGCGGTCGTCGATGCCGCCGACGGAGGTGAGGAAGATCGCCGGCGTCCGCACGCCGGCGGCGCGCACCGCCTTGACCATCGACAGGCCGTCGAGACCGGGGATCATCCGATCGGCGACGATCACGTCGTATTTGCCCCGGGTCGCCGCGAACAGCCCGTCATGGCCGTTGCGCAGGAGATCGCAGACATGGCCGGCCTCGGTCAGTCCCCTGACGATATAGTCGGCCGTCCTGTGGTCGTCCTCGACGAGAAGCAGTCGCATGAAAGGTCCGGTCCGTTGCCGAGATGGAGAGGCTATCACCGGCACGGGCTTGTTCCTAGGATGTCACGAAGGCGCAGGGATGGTGGCGCTAGAACGTTCACGATTGGCCGAAGCGGTGGGGTTTTCGGCAATTGTCAATGCTAGCGCATCCGCTCTGCACCTAGTCCAGGTCCAGCAACAGTTCATCGGCTTCGTCGGTTGTCCCCTTCAGGGTCATGTGCAGGACGAGCGCAATGATACAGCCGAGGAAGAGCAGGCTGGTGAAGATGGTGCCGAAGCCCAGGCCGCCATGCCTGGCCGATCGCGACAGCAGGTCACCGAAGGAGGCGCCGAGCGGCCGCGTCAGGATATAGGCGAGCCAGAAGGCCAGGATGCCGTCGAGATTGAGCAGCCAGTAGGCCAGCACGATGAGCGCGATGGCGCCGCCGAACAGCAGGCCTGTGGTGAGGTAGCCCATGTCGAAGCTTTCGGCGACGAGATCGCCGGCGGCGGTGCCGAGCGCGAAGGTCAAGAGGATCGCCAGCCAGTAGAAGATTTCGCGCCTGGTGGTGAAGATGGTGTGGATCGACAGCGTCCGTTCGCTGGCGTACCAGACCGCGAATGTCGCGGCGAGCGCAACCGAGAAGGCGATGGTCGTGGTCTGCAGGCGCACGCCGAAAGTGTCGACGAGATTGTCCGTCACCAGGGTGCCGACGATGCTGATCAGCACCACCGCCAGCCAGTAGGCCCACGGCACGTAACGCTTCTGCGCAAACTGCAGGACGAGGGCAGCGATCAGGATGCCGGTCATGATCAGCGAGGTGACGGTCAGCCCAAGCCCGATCGTGTCGGCAAGATAATCCGCCGCGGTCTCGCCGGTGGTGACCGCCATCAACTTGATCACCCAGAAATCGAGAGTGACGTCGGGAACCCTGTTGTGGCTCGGTGGGGCGGGTTGTTGCCTGTTGGGCGCGAGCATGGCTGAAGTCCTGAGG
>NZ_RZQT01000046.1:20667-44029 GCF_003998485.1 Mesorhizobium sp. M7A.F.Ca.CA.001.04.2.1 | reverse complement strand
GATCGTCGAAGACTACGGGCAATTCTCGCGCGATCTCGGCTTCCAGACGATTGTGCCGATCCCGATGTCGGCCCGTTATGGCGATAATGTCAGCCGTCGGTCGGAAAGCATGGAATGGTATTCCGGCCCAACGCTGATCGAGCATCTCGAAACCGTGTCGGTCGACCAAGCGATGGTCGAACTGCCGTTCCGTTTCCCGGTCCAGTATGTCAATCGTCCCAATCTCGACTTTCGCGGCTTTGCCGGCACGGTCGCTTCCGGCTCGGTTGCGCCCGGCGACGAGGTCGTTGTCGCCAAGTCGGGCAAATCCTCGCGCGTCAAGCGGATCGTCTCGTATGGCGGCGATCTCGCCCAGGCGGCTGCCGGACAGGCCGTCACGCTCGTCCTCGACGACGAAGTCGAAATCTCGCGCGGCAACATGCTGGTTTCGCCTGCCGCACGGCCGCAGGTCGCCGACCAGTTCGCCGCCAACATCGTCTGGTTCGACGAGCATGCGCTGCTGCCGGGCCGCTCCTACATCCTGCGCACCGAGACCGACCAGACCAGCGCCACCGTCACCGATCTGAAATACCGGATCAACGTCAACGACTTTGCCCATGAAGCGGCCAAGTCGCTCGAAATGAACGAAGTCGGCATCTGCAACATCTCGACGCGGACGCCGATCGCCTTTGATCCCTTCGCCGAAAACCGCACAACCGGCGCCTTCATCCTGATCGACCGCATCTCCAACGCCACGGTCGGCGCCGGCATGATCCTGCACTCGCTGCGCCGCGCCGAAAACATCCATTGGCAGTCGCTCGATGTCGGCAAGCGCGTGCGCGCCGACATGAAGAACCAGCGGCCCGCCGTGTTCTGGTTCACCGGGCTGTCGGGATCCGGCAAGTCGACCATCGCCAACCTGTTCGAAAAGAAGCTGTTCGCCACCGGCCGTCATACTTATATCCTCGACGGCGACAACGTCCGTCACGGTCTCAATCGCGATCTTGGCTTTACCGATGCCGATCGCGTCGAGAACATCCGCCGCGTCGCCGAGGTGGCGCGTTTGATGGCCGATGCCGGGTTGATCGTCATTGTTTCGTTCATTTCGCCGTTCAGCGCCGAACGGCGCATGGCACGTGAATTGATGGCCGACGGAGAATTCGTCGAGGTGTTCGTCGATACGCCCTTCGAGGAATGCGCCAGGCGTGATCCGAAGGGCCTCTATGCGCGCGCGCTGAATGGCGAGATCAAGAATTTCACCGGCGTCGATTCCCCTTATGAAGCGCCGGAAACCCCGGAGATCCATCTGCAGACACTCGGCAAATCGGCCGAAGAGATGGTCGACGCCCTGGAACACTGGCTGAACGAGCGCGACATTGCCGAAGACCAATACGATAGCGGCGGCGGCATCTGACGACAGGCTGATGCTCGAAATCTTCGAGCGCCTGGCCTTGTCGGCCGGGCGCGAGGTGATGCGCGTGTTCCACGCCGGCTGTGCGGTTGACCGCAAGTCCGACGCCTCGCCGGTGACCGAGGCGGACCGCGAGAGCGAAAAGATCATTCTCGCCGGACTGCGTGCCGCATTTCCCGATATCCCCTGCGTGGCCGAGGAAGAAGCTTCCGCCGGCATCGTGCCGCCCGACCTAAATGGGGCTTTCTTCCTGATCGATCCGCTCGACGGCACCAAGGAATTCGTCAACCGCCGCACCGATTTCACCGTCAACATAGCGCTGGTTCGCGATGGCGTGCCGGAGGTCGGCGTCGTCTTTGCGCCCTGCACGGGCCGCTTCTTTTCCGGCCTGCCGGGAAGGGCGGAATCTCTCGAAATCGATGGCGGCTACCAGATCGTCGGCCGCCGGCCGATCTCGGTGAGAACGGCCGTGGCGCCGCTGGCCGTCGTCGCCAGCCGTTCCCACAACACGCCGGAAACCGAGGCCTATATTCGCGACCTTGGTGCCGCCGAAATCGTCTCGGTCGGTTCGTCCTTGAAATTCTGCCTTCTCGCCAGTGCCGAGGCTGATGTCTATCCGCGCTTCGGCCGCACCATGGAATGGGACACGGCGGCAGGCGACGCCATCCTGCGCGCCGCCGGTGGCATGACGCGCACGCTCGATGGCCAGCCTCTGGTCTATGGGAAGCGCCGGCAAAGCGACGACGAGGATTTCGCCAATCCGCATTTCATTGCCAGCGGCGGGGCAGGGGTCAGCCCCGCCTGAGAAGGCCCGGTAGCTTACTCGGCCGCTGCCTGCGCCGAATTCGAGCCTATATAGTTGCGGATCGTCTCGATGATGCGGTCCTGGTCGGCTTCGCTGAGATAAGGGTGCATCGGCAGGCACAGGATCCGCTTCGGCAGGTCTTCCGAAACGGCAAGGCCGGTCGGCGTGCGCGGATAATCGCGATAAGCGACCTGGGCATGCAGCGGCTTCACATAGTAGATGACAGACGGAATGCCCTTTTCGCCGAGATGCGCCCTCAGCCCGTCGCGCTTCGGCGTCTCGATGGCGTATTGCGCCCAGGCCGAACGGCTGCCGTCCAGATTGCGGGCGGCGGTAACGACGTCGCCAAGCCCATCGGCATAGCGCTTTGCCACGACCTGCCGGGCGACCATCTCGTCTTCGAGAATGGCCAGCTTCTCGATGAGGATCGCCGCCTGTATCGTGTCGAGCCGCGAATTGATTCCGACGCGGACATTGTCGTACTGCGTCTCGCCCTTGCCATGAAAGGCGAACGAGCGAAGCTGTTCGGCCAGCGCATCGTCATTGGTGAACATCGCGCCGCCGTCGCCGTAGCAGCCAAGCGGTTTTGCCGGATAGAAGCTGGTCGAGCCGACCGCACCGAAGGAGCCGCACATCTTGCCGTCGAGCGAACCGCCCATCGACTGGGCGGCATCCTCGATCACCATCAGGCCTTCGCGGTTGGCGATCGCCATGATCGCCTCGTAATCGGCGGCAAGGCCAAACAGATCGACGGGAATGATTGCCTTCGGCTTCAGCCTTCCTTCCTTCTTGATCATGGCAATGGCCGCTTCGAGGCTGGCAATGTCGATGTTGTAGCTGTGCGGGTCGACATCGACGAACACCGGCTCGGCCTTGGCCAGCGCCACCACTTCGGCGGTGGCGGCGAACGTGAAGCTCGGCACGAACACCGCGTCACCCGGGCCCACGCCGGCTGCAAACAGCGGCAACAGCAGCGCGTCGGTGCCGTTGGCGCAGGCCACGACATGCTTGGTACCGATATAGGCGGCAAGCTTGTTCTCGAATTCGGTGACTTGCGGGCCAAGAATATAGCGGCCCTCGTCAACGACACGGTCGATCGCGGCCTTCAGCCGGTCGCGGATTCGTTCGCGCTGCGCGCCAAGATCGATGAACTGCATGTCGGCCTCAAAATGGGTTAGCCAGATAATCGGCCGCTGGTACCAGAGTTGCGCTTGCCGAGAAAGCCGGGCAGGCGGAGCCCTAAATTGCGGAAGTGTCGCAGCCCGTTACCAGTTTTCCCGGCGAATGTCAGTCAGATGCCGGAAATCCGGGCTTCGTCGGGCGCCATCCCGCCCTTATAGCCTTGGAAAGAGCCCCTGCGAAACATAAAGTGATCGATTGGGCTCAACTTATGTTGAGCGTTGCTCAGGCGATTTCATGTCGCCAGGGTGGGTTGGCGCCGGCCCGCGACACGGTCACTGCCGCCGCCTTCGCGCCGAGCGCCAGCGCCTTATGGATGGCGTCTTCCGACAGTCCGGAAATCGCCGCCTTCGTCAGCAGGCCTTGCCCGTGCAGCGAGGCGAGGATGCCGGCGTTGAACGTGTCGCCGGCGCCGACCGTGTCGACCACCTCGACCCTTTCGGGCATCACCGTGACGGCGTGCTTCTTGCTGTAGCCGATCGCGCCTTCGCCGCCATGGGTGACGACGATCAGCTTCGGACCGCGGTCCAGCCAGTTGCGGATGACATCCTCATGCGAGCCGGCTTCGCCGAACCAGTTCAGGTCTTCGTCCGACAGTTTCACGATGTCGGCCATCGCCATCATGGTGCGAATGCGCTTGAGGTGCTTGGCCTTGTCCGGGATGAAGTTCGGCCGGATGTTGGGATCGAGCATCATGACGCGGCTTTCATGCTCGCGCCGCATGAACTCTTCATAGGCGCTGCCGGCGGGCTCGGAGATCAGGCTGATGGCGCCGAACAGCATGGCTTCGATCTCGTTGCCGAGCTGCGGCAAATCGTCGATCGTCAGCATGCGTCCGGCGGTGTTCTCGTCATAGAAAGTGTACGTCGCCTGGCCGTTGGTGAGCTTGACGAAGGCCAGCGTGGTTGGCCGTGGCGAGGTGTGTGCATAGGTGGAACTGACCTTGCTCGCCCCAAGCGCATCCCGGAATTGGCCGCCGAACAGATCCGACGACAGGCCGGAAAAGAAGCCGGCCGGCGCGCCGAGCCGGCCAAGTGCGATTGCCGTGTTGAATACGGCGCCGCCGACATAAGGCGCAAAGGCCGGCTCGCCCGCTGTCGTCGTGCGCGGCAGCATGTCGATCAGGGCTTCGCCGCAGCAGAGGATCATGGCTTCTTGGTCTCCGGCGGATAGATCACGCCCTTGCGTATAATGATGTTGGCGTAGAGCCGCGGCTCGCTTGTCGCGACGATGGCATGCGCCGATTTGACCCGTGCATAGAAGTCGGCGCCGGCCAGCGCAACCACCTTGCGGCCTGGCGCCCGTTTGGCGCAGATCGCTTCGATCTCATGATGGACAGGATCGGCAAGCGAGGGATCGCCTCGGACCGAGGCGCGAAACAGCGCCTCCGGCACGGCGTCATCGACAGGCAGGACACTCAATATCGCGTCGAGTACCGGGATAAGAGGGTGGCCATCGGCGCGTACCAGTCGGGTTGCCTGCTGTTCCGCCGGATAGTTTCCGTCGACAAGGGCGATTTCGTCGCCATGGCCCATGCCGCGCAGGATCGCCAGAAGCTCCGGACCGAGCAGCGCCGGGATTCCGATCAGCATCAGGCGCTCCTGGAAATCGTCGTCGAGCCGATCAGGAAGCGTTCGGAAAGTGGCAGGCTGGCGCCGCCGAGCGCCCGGGCATGGATACCGACGGTTCCCTCGCGAATGGCGGGCAGCTTCAAGCCTTCGCCGTCGATCGTGGCGATTGCCGCAATGATGGCGTCGACCAGCTGGCGGCGCACCGCCTTCGGCATCCAGCCGTCGATCACCGCCGCTTCGAAATCGATGATCGAGGATGCGGCGACGATGGCGTAAGCGAGCGCCCTTGAGGCGCTGGCGATCCAGCCGTCGAGTTCGGGTCCGATCTCGCCCCAGTCTTCCGGCGAGGTCCACAGATGCGAGGCCTCGATGCCGCGCGCATTGAGCGCCTTTTCGAGCATGGCGATGGAAGCGACATCGATCAGTTGGGTCGGCTTGCCGTCCGGCCCGGGCACGGGCATGGAGCCGAGCGCTCCGGCATTGCCGGTCGGGCCGCCAAAAAGCCGGCCGTTCAGCACGATGCCGCCACCGGCAAAGGCGCCGATATAGAAATAGACGAAGTCACGCGCAGCGCCCGCCTGCCCGAAGACGAGTTCGGCGCCGCAGGCCGACGTGGCGTCGTTCTGCAAATAGACCGGAAAATCGCATTGCGCCTGGATGTCGGCCCTGATGTCGCGGTGACGCCATTCGTCCATCACGTCGCGCGGGGCGCCGGCGGTATCGGCCCAGTTCCACAATTCGAACGGCATGGCGATGCCCAGCCCGGCGATGCGCTTGTCTTGCGCGGGCGTGAGCTCGCCGCGCATCTGCCGCATGCCGTTGCTGACGAAGTCCACCGTCTCGCGCGGCGCCGGGTAGCGATAGGAATGCTGCAGCATCGAACGAACATTGCCAAGGAAATCGATCAACACCAGTTCAGCGCTGCGGCGGCCGATCTTCAGGCCGATGAAGAAAGCGCCTTCGGGATTGAGCGCCATCGGGATGGAAGGCTGGCCGATCTTGCCGCGCAACGGCGCCTGACGCAGCAGGAGGCTTTCTTCCTCCAGCTCGCGCATGATGACCGAAACCGTCTGCGCCGAAAGTCCGGTCATGCGGGCGATGTCGGATTTTGCCAGGCTGCCGTGTTGACGCACCAGCGACAGCACCAACCGCTCATTGTGGTCGCGCATGCCGCTCTGGTTGGTGCCGCGGTGAATGAGACTGTCATTCACCTCGGGCGAACCATGCCTCGCAATGGCCGTTTCCACCCTGTTCCTCCCGTCGTTTCCCCTCAATGCTTTTGGGCCAGAATGGGTGAACGAAGCAATGCTGTCAATAATAAATAAGAGTGATTTAATTATTGACAGGGGCTTCGGCCTGGTGTCTGTTAAGGCAGCGTCCACGCTGGGAGAATTTCGTTGGATGCGCTGCAGGTGCCGGTTGGCCGGCATCGGAATGGTTCCACTGGGAGGAAAATCGTGACCAATACAAAATTGTTGAAATCGACCGTGTTTGCCGCCGCGGCTCTGGGGCTGATGGCGTTTGCCTCGTCCGCATCCGCCGCCGGTGTCGGCGCCTGCCTGATCACCAAGACCGACACCAATCCCTTCTTCGTCAAGATGAAGGAAGGCGCGACCGCGAAGGCCAAGGAGCTCGGCGTCGACCTCAAGACCTATGCCGGCAAGATCGACGGCGACAGCGAGAGCCAGGTCGCGGCGATCGAAAGCTGCATCGCCGACGGCGCCAAGGGTATCCTGATCACCGCATCCGACACCAAGGGCATCGTGCCGACCGTGAAGAAGGCGCGTGATGCCGGCCTGCTGGTGATCGCGCTCGACACGCCGCTCGATCCGATCGACGCCGCCGATGCGACCTTCGCGACGGACAATCTCGAGGCAGGCAAGCTGATCGGGGCCTGGGCCGCCGCCACGCTCGGCGACAAGGCCAAGGACGCCAAGATCGGTTTCCTTGACCTGACGCCTTCGCAGCCGACTGTCGACGTGCTGCGCGACCAAGGCTTCATGATGGGCTACGGCATCGACGTGAAGGATCCGAACAAGATCGGCGACGAGACCGATCCGCGCATCGTCGGCCATGACGTCACCAACGGCAACGAAGAGGGCGGCCGCAAGGCGATGGAGAACCTCCTACAGAAGGACAACACCATCAACGTCATCCACACCATCAACGAGCCGGCCGCTGTCGGCGCCTACCAGGCGCTCAAGGCTGTCGGCCTCGAAAGCCAGGTGCTGATCGTTTCCGTCGACGGCGGCTGCCCCGGCGTGAAGTCGGTGGCCGAAGGTGTCATCGGCGCCACTTCGCAGCAATACCCGCTGCAGATGGCTGCACTCGGCATCGAGGCGATCGCCGCCTTTGCCAAGGACGGAACCAAGCCGAAGCCGACCGAAGGCAAGAACTTCTTCGACACCGGCGTCAACCTGGTGACCGACAAGCCGGCCACCGGCGTCAAGTCCATCGACACCAAGGAAGGCCTCGCCAAGTGCTGGGGCTGATGCCGTTCTGACCGGCATCCAAGGAACCTGAGCGGTCGGGGCTTGATCCCCGGCCGCTTCGGGTGGACGATGGCTCGCGTGACCGCGAACAATCCCGGCAGCAGACCGGAAAGGCGTGGACTGGCGTCGGCGTTTGGCTGAAGCCTCCGGGGAGAAAACATGGCTCAAGCTCAGGAATTCGAGAAGGTTCTCTCGAGCAGCGACACCAGCGTTGCTGCTTTTGACGAGCACAAATCGGCCGTCAAGCGTATCCAGCATTTCTTGCATTCGACGCCGGCCGCGGTGCCGCTGATCGTCCTGGTTCTGGCGATCATCGTCTTCGGCATCACCATCGGTGGGCGTTTCTTTTCGTCCTACACGCTGACGCTTATCCTGCAGCAGATCGCCATCATCGGCATTCTGGGGGCTGCGCAGACATTGGTCATCCTGACCGCGGGCATCGACCTGTCGATCGGTGTGATCATGGTGATTTCAGCGGTGATCATGGGCAATTGCGCGGTCTCCTACGGCATGCCGAGCGCGCTCGCAGTGGCGATCGGGCTTGCCGCCGGCGCCGCCTGCGGGCTGCTCAACGGGGTGCTTGTCGCCTACATGAAGCTACCACCCTTCATCGTGACGCTTGGCACCTGGAACATCGTCATGGCCACGAACTTCATCTATTCGGCCAACGAGACGATCCGCGACACCGACGTCGACACCCAGGCGCCGCTGCTGCATCTCTTTGCCATCAGCTTCAAGGTCGGCACTGCGGTGCTGACGCTCGGCGTCATTGCCACGGTCCTGCTCGTGATGATCCTCTGGTACGTGCTCAATCACACGGCGTGGGGCCGCCATGTCTACGCCGTTGGCGATGACCAGGAGGCGGCGAAGCTGTCGGGCATCCAGACCAAGAAGGTGTTGATGACGGTCTACACCTTGGCCGGCCTGATCGCCGCTTTCGCGGCCTGGGTCTCCATTGGCCGCAACGGCTCGATCTCGCCGTCGGCTGCCGTCACCGACTACAATCTGCAGGCCATCACCGCGACGGTGATCGGCGGTATTTCCCTCTTCGGCGGACGCGGCTCCATCCTGGGCACGCTGTTCGGCGCGATGATCGTCGGCGTCGTTTCCATGGGCCTCAACATGCTGGGCGCCGATCCGCAATGGAAGGTGCTGCTCACCGGTGTGCTGATCATCGGCGCCGTGGCAGTCGACCAATGGATCAGAAAGGTGTCGGCATGACCATGACCCAGGAACCCATCCTCACCGCGCGTGGCCTGATCAAGCGCTATGGCCGTGTCACCGCCCTCGACAATGCCGACTTCGACCTTTATCCCGGCGAAATCCTCGCCGTCATCGGCGACAACGGCGCCGGCAAGTCGTCGCTCATCAAGGCGATTTCCGGCGCGGCCGTGCCCGACGAAGGCGAGATCCGGCTTGAAGGCAAACCCGTCGCCTTTAAATCGCCGATGGAGGCACGCGAAGCCGGCATCGAGACCGTCTACCAGAATCTGGCACTGTCGCCGGCGCTCTCGATCGCCGATAACATGTTCCTTGGCCGCGAGATCCGCAAACCGGGTTTTCTGGGCGATTGGCTGCGTATGCTCGACCGTCCGGCGATGGAAAAGCGCGCCCGCGACAAGCTTACCGAGCTTGGCCTGATGACCATCCAGAACATCAGCCAGGCTGTGGAAACGCTCTCGGGGGGCCAGAGGCAGGGCGTTGCGGTGGCGCGCGCGGCCGCCTTCGGCAGTCGTGTGGTGATCATGGACGAGCCGACGGCCGCCCTTGGCGTCAAGGAAAGCCGCCGCGTGCTCGAGTTGATCCTCGACGTCAAGAAGCGCGGCCTGCCGATCGTGCTGATCTCGCACAACATGCCGCATGTGTTCGAAGTGGCCGACCGCATTCACATCCACCGGCTCGGCCGTCGCCTCTGCGTCATCGATCCCAAGCAATATACGATGTCCGATGCCGTGGCCTTCATGACCGGAGCAAAGGTTCCGCCCGAGGCAGCGCTGGCGGCCTGATACATGTCGCCCAAGTGCTGGAGGGTTGGCGGCACGGCAAGCACGGAACAGGAATTTGAAGCGCATCGCGCGACCGTCTTGGCGCGTCACACTTGCGAATTGCCAAATTGCCGCAGGGGGCGTGCCGGTTCGGGCTTGTTTAAATCGATTGAATATATAGCGGTATCAGCTAGCATGGGCTGGGAGGAGCGATGAAAGCCGGTATGATCATGGCAACCGCACGAGAGGCATCATGACGAGCGCGATGACATCCGAACCCCTTCCTCCACTGCTCGAAAATCCTGATCCCAAGACACTCGCACGTGAAGTCTTGGTGGCCCTCAAATACCGGGTCGGCAAGGATACCACCGTTGCGACCCAGTACGACTGGCTGACCGCCTCGATCAAGGTCGTGCGCGACCGGATCGTCGATCGCTGGATGCAGGCGACGAAGGAGGCGTACGATCAGAAGGAAAAACGCGTCTACTATCTGTCTCTGGAGTTCCTCATCGGCCGCCTGATGCGCGATGCCTTCTCCAATCTCGGCCTGATGGACAACATGCGCGAGGCCCTGTCGTCCCTGGGCGTCGATCTCGATCTCATCGCCGCACTCGAGCCGGATGCCGCACTTGGCAATGGCGGCCTCGGGCGGCTTGCGGCCTGCTTCATGGAAAGCATGGCGACCGTCGACATTCCCGCGCATGGCTACGGCATCCGCTATGCCAACGGCATGTTCCGCCAGGAGATTCACGACGGCTGGCAGGTCGAATTGCCTGAAACCTGGCTCGATCACGGAAACCCGTGGGAATTCGAACGCCGTGAGCGCTCGTTCGAGGTCGGTTTCGGCGGTTCGGTGGAATCGATCACCTCCAAGGACGGCCGCCTCGAACGCCATGTCTGGAAGCCGACCGAGCATGTGCTGGCCGTCGCCTATGATACGCCCGTCGTCGGCTGGCGGGCCAACCGCGTCAACACGCTGCGGCTCTGGTCGGGCATGCCGGTCGATCCGATCCTGCTCGACAAGTTCAATGCCGGCGACCACATCGGCGCGCTCGCCGAAAGCAACAAGGCCGATGCCTTGTCGCGCGTGCTCTATCCCGCCGATTCCCACAAGGCCGGGCAGGAACTGCGGCTTCGGCAGGAATATTTCTTCTCCACCGCATCGCTGCAGGACATCGTCCAGCGCCATCTCAGCCAATATGGCGACCTGAAGTCCTTGCCCGACAAGGCTGCGATCCACCTGAACGACACCCATCCGGCCATCGCTGTGCCGGAGTTGATGCGCCTGTTGATGGACGTCCACGGCATGGACTTCGATCAGGCCTGGGACATCACCCAGCGCACCTTCGGCTACACCAACCACACGCTGCTGCCCGAGGCGCTGGAAAGCTGGCCGGTGCCGCTGTTCGAGCGGCTTTTGCCGCGCCACATGCAGATCGTCTATGCCATCAACGCTGAAGTGCTTCTGGAGGCGCGTGCGTCCAACCAGTTCTCGGACGAGCAGATCGGCCGCATCTCGCTGATCCAGGAAAATGGCGACCGCCGGGTGCGCATGGGCAATCTGGCCTTTGTCGGTTCGCACTCGATCAACGGCGTTTCGGCGCTTCACACCGACCTGATGAAGGAGACGGTGTTCGCCGATCTGCACAAGCTCTATCCCGATCGCATCAACAACAAGACCAACGGCATCACGCCGCGGCGCTGGCTGATCCAGTGTAATCCCGGGCTGACGTCGCTTGCCCGCGAGGCGATCGGCGACCGCTTTCTCGATGACATCGACGCCATCAAGGATCTCGACGGTTTCGCCGGCGATGCCGCCTTTCGCGACAAGTTCGCCGCCGTCAAGCGAGCCAACAAGGCGCGGCTGGCCAACCTCGTCGCCGACCGGCTCGGCATCAAGGTCGATCCCTCGGCGCTGTTCGATATCCAGATCAAACGCATCCACGAATACAAACGCCAGCTTCTGAATATCCTCGAGGCGATCGCCCTCTACGACCAGATCCGCTCGCATCCCGAGCGCGACTGGATGCCGCGCGTGAAATTCTTCGGCGGCAAGGCGGCGCCCAGCTACCACAATGCCAAGCTGATCATCAAACTCGCCAACGATGTCGCCAAGGTCATCAACCGCGATCCGGCCGTGCGCGGTCTGCTGAAGGTGGTGTTCGTGCCGAACTACAATGTCAGCCTTGCCGAGATCATGATGCCGGCCGCCGATCTGTCCGAACAGATCTCGACCGCCGGCATGGAAGCGTCGGGCACCGGCAACATGAAGTTCGCGCTGAACGGTGCGCTGACCATCGGCACGCTCGACGGCGCCAATGTCGAGATCAAGGAATGCGTCGGCGACGACAACATCTTCATCTTCGGCCTGACCACCGCCGAGGTCGCCGAGCGGCGCAACAACGGCTACGATCCGCGCGCCGTCATCGAAGGCTCGCCTGAGCTGGCGCAAGCGGTTGCGGCTGTTTCGTCAGGCGTCTTCTCGCCGGACGATCCGGAGCGTTACCGCGATCTCATCAACGGTCTCTACAACAGCGACTGGTTCATGGTTGCCGCCGATTTCGATGCCTATGCCGCCGCCCAGCGCGAGGTCGATGCGGTCTGGCGCAACAGTCCCGACTGGTACGCCCGGGCAATCCGCAACGTTGCGCGTGTCGGCTGGTTCTCCTCCGATCGCACGATCCGCCAATATGCGAAAGAAATCTGGAACGTGCCTGTCTGATGTGATTGCATGAGGCCGCAAACAATGTGGTCCCGGTGATGTGAATTGAATGTCGGATTCACATCACTAGAAACAAACACTTGGTGCCCGGGGAGGGACACTGCCTGATGAAGAAGCCGCGCGCGACCGCTGCGACAAGCGGGCCGGATGGACTGGCGCCAGCCGGCGATGTCGCGGCGATTGTTGCCGGCACGCACGGAGATCCCTTCGCCGTCCTTGGTGTCCATGAGGTCGGCAAGAGCCTGTATGCCCGGTGCTTTGTTCCGAATGCCGAATTCGTCACCGCCTACACGCTGACCGGCACCATCGCGGGTGAACTGTCCAGGCGCGACGATGGCGGCTTTTTCGAAGGCAAGCTCTCGATCAAGAAGCGGCAACCCCTGCGCTATCATGCCAGGAACGCCGGCGGCGACTGGTGGCTGACCGATCCCTATTCGTTCGGTCCGGTGCTGGGCCCGATGGACGATTACTACATCGCCCAAGGCTCGCATCTCAGGCTGTTCGACAAGCTCGGCGCCCATGTCATCGATCACGAAGGCGCCACCGGAGTGCATTTCGCCGTCTGGGCTCCCAATGCGCGGCGCGTCTCTGTGGTCGGCGACTTCAACGAGTGGGACGGCCGCCGGCACACCATGCGAGACCGGCGCGACACCGGTATCTGGGAACTGTTCGTACCCGACATCGGTGCCGGACGACCCTACAAATACGAGATCATCGGCCCCGATGGTGTGAGGCTGCCGCTGAAGGCCGACCCGTTCGCCTTCAAATCCGAACTGCGTCCGGCTACTGCTTCGGTCGTGGCGGTGCCGCCGGCGCACGAGTGGGGCGACGAGGCGCATCGCAATTTCTGGCGCAATGCCGATCACCGGCGAGAAGCCATCTCGATCTACGAGGTCCATGCCGGCTCCTGGCAGCTTCGCGACGACGGAACGTTCCTGTCATGGGACGAGTTGGCCGACCGGCTGATCCCCTATGTGGTCGAGACCGGTTTCACCCACATCGAATTCATGCCGATCTCTGAACATCCCTACGACCCGTCCTGGGGCTACCAAACGACCGGCCTTTACGCGCCGTCAGCCCGCTTTGGCGACCCGGACGGCTTTGCCCGTTTCGTCGATGGCGCCCACCGCGCCGGCGTCGGCGTCATCCTCGACTGGGTGCCGGCACATTTCCCGGTCGACGCGCATGGCCTGGCCAATTTCGATGGCACCGCGCTCTATGAACATGCCGATCCGCGCAAGGGTTTTCATCCCGACTGGAACACCGCGATCTACAATTTCGGCCGCCGCGAGGTGGTGTCGTTCCTGGTCAACAATGCGCTGTTCTGGGCCGAGAAATACCATGTCGACGGTTTGCGCGTCGACGCGGTCGCCTCGATGCTCTACCTCGACTATTCGCGCAAAGCCGGCGAATGGATCCCCAACGAGAAGGGCGGCCGCGAGAATCTCGAGGCGGTCAGCTTCCTGCAGAAGATGAACAAGGAGGTCTACGGCCATCATCCGGGCGTCATGACCATCGCCGAGGAATCGACCTCATGGCCGAAGGTCTCGGCACCGGTGCATGAAGGCGGCCTCGGCTTCGGCTTCAAGTGGAATATGGGCTTCATGCACGACACGCTGGAGTATTTCTCCAAGGAGCCGATCTTCCGAAAACACCACCACAACGACCTCACCTTCGGCCTGACCTACGCCTTCTCGGAGAATTTCGTGCTGCCGCTCTCGCATGACGAGGTCGTGCACGGCAAAGGCACGTTGCTTGGCAAGATGGCCGGCGACGACTGGCAGAAGTTTGCGACGCTGCGTGCCTACTACGCTTTCATGTGGGGCTATCCCGGCAAGAAGCTGCTGTTCATGGGACAGGAGTTCGCGCAGCGCCGCGAATGGAGCGAGGCGCGCGCGCTCGACTGGAACCTGCTTGAATTCCGGCCGCATCGCGGCGTCTGGCAGACGGTGCGCGATCTCAACTATCTCTACCGTTCGCGCCCGGCACTGCACGGCCGTGATTGTGAGCCGGAAGGGTTTTCCTGGCTGATCGTCGACGACAGCCAGAATTCGGTTTTTGCCTGGCTGCGCAGCGCGCCGGGCGGCAGCCCAGTGGCCGTCATTTCCAATTTCACGCCGGTGCCGCGCGAAAATTATCGCGTGCCGTTGCCGACATCAGGCAAATGGCGCGAGATCATCAACACCGACGCTTCTGAATATGGCGGTTCCGGCAAGGGCAATGGCGGCATGGTCGAGGCGCGGGCGGAGGAAGGAAGCATCGCCGCGACGATGCTCTTGCCGCCGCTGTCCACGATCATGCTCGAGCTCGTCGCCGACTGAACCCATCGACACTGAGTAACATGTCGAGATCGAGTAACTTGGGAGGGTAGAAATGGCAGACTTGAAACGGACCCAGCCGCTGGCGCGCGATGCCATGGCCTATGTATTGGCCGGCGGCCGTGGCAGCCGCCTCAAGGAACTGACCGACCGGCGTGCCAAGCCGGCCGTCTATTTCGGCGGCAAGACGCGCATCATCGACTTCGCGCTCTCCAACGCGCTTAACTCCGGCATTCGACGCCTCGGCGTTGCCACCCAGTACAAGGCGCATTCGCTGATCCGTCATCTGCAGCGCGGCTGGAACTTCCTGCGCCCCGAGCGAAACGAAAGCTTCGACATCCTGCCGGCCAGCCAGCGCGTCTCGGAAACGCAATGGTATGAGGGCACGGCTGACGCCGTCTATCAGAACATCGACATCATCGAGGCCTACGGACCCGAATACATGGTCATCCTAGCTGGCGACCACATCTACAAGATGGACTACGAGATGATGCTTCGCCAGCACGTCGACGCCAATGCCGACGTCACCGTTGGCTGCCTCGAAGTGCCGCGCATGGAAGCCACCGGCTTCGGCGTCATGCATGTCGATGGCAAGGACAACATCATCGCCTTCGTCGAAAAGCCCGCCGATCCGCCCGGCATTCCCGATAAGCCGGAGTTTGCCTTGGCCTCGATGGGCATTTACGTCTTCAAGACCAAGTTTCTGATGGAGCAGTTGCGCCGCGATGCGGCCGAGCCGGGCTCGAGCCGCGACTTCGGCAAGGACATCATCCCCTATATCGTCCAGCACGGTAAGGCGATCGCGCACCGCTTCGCCAAGTCCTGCGTCCGTTCGACCGCCGAGAACGAGGCCTACTGGCGCGACGTCGGAACGGTCGACGCCTATTGGGAAGCCAATATCGACCTGACCGATATCACGCCGGAACTCGACCTCTACGACCGCGACTGGCCGATCTGGACCTATGCCGAATTGAAGCCGCCGGCAAAGTTCGTGCATGACGAGGATGGCCGCCGCGGTTCGGCTGTGTCTTCGCTGGTTTCGGGCGATTGCATCGTCTCGGGGGCTTCGCTGAAAAAAAGCCTGATCTTCACCGGCGCGCGCATCAATTCCTATTCGACGCTCGAAGAAGTCGTCATGCTGCCCGACGTTCATGTCGGCCGGAACGCAAAGTTGAAGCGCGTGGTCATCGACCATGGTGTTAGGATACCGGAAGGGCTGGTGGTCGGCGAAGATCCTATTCTCGACGCCAAGCGCTTCCGCGTTTCCGAAAAGGGCATCTGCCTGGTCACCCAGGACATGATCGACAAGCTGGGGCTCTGACGCATGCAGGTTCTGTCGGTCACGCCGGAAATTTTCCCGCTCATCAAGACCGGTGGGCTTGCCGACGTGACCGGCGCGCTGCCAATTGCCTTGGCGGCCAAGGGCGTGACCGTGCGCACGCTCATGCCCGGCTTTCCGACCGTCATGGCTGCCTTCAAGAAAAAGCGGGCGGTTCTGCAATACCCCTTGCTGCAGGGCGGCAAGGCCTCTGTCCATTCCGTCCAACTCGCCGGGCTCGAACTGTTCGTGCTCGATGCGCCGCATCTGTTCGACCGTCCCGGCGGCCCCTATGGCAATGCGACCGGCGTCGACTGGCCAGACAATTGGCGGCGTTTCGCGGCGTTGAGCCAGGTCGGCGGCGACATCGCCGGCGGCGCCATCTCGGGCTACCAGCCCGACATCGTGCACGCCCATGACTGGCAGTCGGCGATGACGCTGGCCTATATGCGCTATGGCAAGGCGGTCGGCGTGCCTTCGATGATGACCGTCCACAACCTCGCCTTCCAGGGCCAGTTCGGCGCCGGCATTTTCGGCGAGCTTGGCTTGCCGGCGGCGGCGATGGCGCTCGACGGCGTCGAATATTATGGTGGTGTCGGCTTCCTCAAGGCGGGCCTGCAGGCCGCCTGGGCGATCACCACGGTCAGTCCGACCTACGCGCAGGAAATCCGCTCGCCCGAATTCGGCATGGGCCTCGACGGCCTCATCAACATGCGCTCCAGCGATCTCCATGGCATCGTCAACGGCATCGACACCGGCATCTGGGATCCGGAAACCGACAAGCATCTGGTGTCCAACTACACGGCCAGCACGCTGAAGGCGCGCGCACCCAACAGGGCTGCCGTGGAGGACCGCTTCAACCTTGAGCGCGATGACAGCCCGATCGTCTGCGTGGTCAGCCGCCTGACCTGGCAAAAGGGCATGGACATATTGGCGCTGGTGGTCGACGGCATTGTCGCGACGGGTGCGCGGCTCGCCATCCTGGGATCGGGCGATGCCGGTCTCGAAGGCGCGCTGCTTGCCGCCGCCGCCAGGCATCGCGGCCGCATCGGCGTCGTCGTCGGCTACGACGAGGGGCTGTCGCACATCATGCAGGGCGGCTGCGACGCCATCGTCATTCCCTCGCGCTTCGAACCGTGCGGGCTGACGCAGCTTTACGGCCTGCGCTATGGCTGCGTGCCGGTGGTCGCGCGCACCGGCGGCCTCGCCGACACGGTCATCGACGCCAATGAGGCTGCCGTCTCTGCCGGCGTCGCCACCGGCTTCCAGTTCGCGCCCAACAATGGCGGCGCCTTGCTGCACGCTATCCGCCGCCTCGTCGACGCCCATGCCAGTCCGACGGTCTGGGAATCACTGCAGCGCCAGGGCATGAAAGCCGATGTGTCGTGGGACAAGAGCGCGGAAAAATACGTCGAACTCTATCGTTCGCTGCTTTCGAAAAGGGTTGCCTGAAGCATGATACGGACCGTTCCCACCAAGCCTTATTCCGACCAGAAGCCCGGCACGTCGGGCCTGCGCAAGAAGGTGCCTGTCTTTCAGCAGGAGCACTATGCCGAGAATTTCATCCAGTCGATCTTCGACGCGCTCGACGGTTTCAAGGGCAAGACCCTGGTGATCGGTGGCGATGGCCGCTTCTACAACCGCGAGGTCATCCAGAAGGCCATCGCCATCGCAGCCGCCAACGGCTTCGGCAAGGTGATGGTTGGGCAGGGCGGCATCCTGTCGACGCCAGCCGCTTCGCATGTCATCCGCAAATACAAGACCTTTGGCGGCATCATCCTGTCGGCCAGTCACAATCCGGGCGGCCCGCATGAGGATTTCGGCATCAAGTACAATGCCGGCAATGGCGGCCCGGCGCCGGAAAAGCTCACCGACGCGATCTTCGAAAAGACCAAGGCGATTTCGAGCTTCAAGATCGCCGATATCGATCCGATCGACATCGACACAACAGGAACGGTCAAGGCCGCCGACATGACGGTCGAGATCATCGATCCGGTCGTGGACTATGCCGAACTGATGGAAAGCCTGTTCGATTTCGACGCCCTGCGCAAACTCTTCAAGTCCGGCTTCCGCATGCGCTTCGACGCCATGCACGCGGTGACCGGTCCCTACGCCAAGGAGATCCTGGAAAACCGGCTCGGCGCGCCCAATGGCACCTGCCGCAATTTCAAGCCGCTGCCGGATTTCGGCGGCCACCATCCGGACCCGAATCTTGTCCACGCCAAACACCTCTATGACGAGATGATGGGACCGGACGCACCGGATTTCGGCGCCGCCTCGGATGGCGATGGCGACCGCAATCTGATCATCGGCAAGGGCATTTTCGTCACCCCGTCGGATTCGGTCGCCATGCTCGCCGCCAATGCGCGTCTGGCGCCCGGCTACAAGGCCGGTTTGAAAGGCATTGCCCGCTCGATGCCGACCAGTGGCGCGGCCGATCGCGTCGCTGAAAAACTCGGCGTCGGCATCTATGAGACGCCGACCGGCTGGAAATTCTTCGGCAATCTGCTCGATGCCGACATGGCGACGGTCTGCGGCGAGGAGAGTGCCGGCACCGGCTCCAACCATGTCCGCGAAAAGGACGGCCTGTGGGCGGTGCTTTTGTGGCTCAACATCCTTGCCGCGCGTGGCGAAAGCTGCAAGCAGATCGTCACCGAGCACTGGGCGACCTACGGGCGCAATTACTATTCGCGGCACGATTATGAAGAGGTCGAGAGCGACCGCGCCAACGCGCTGGTCGACGAACTGCGTGCCAAGCTCGGCTCGCTGCCTGGCACCAGCGTGCGCGGCCTGAAAATCGCCAGTGCCGACGATTTTGCCTATCACGATCCGGTCGACGGTTCGATCAGCGAGCATCAGGGCATCAGGGTTCTGTTCGAAGGTGGTTCGCGGGTCGTCTTTCGGCTGTCCGGCACCGGCACGTCGGGCGCGACGTTGCGCGTCTACATCGAGCGCTACGAGCCGGACAAGTCTCGGCACGATCTCGACACCCAGGCCGCCCTTGCCGATCTGATTGCCGCGGCTGACGATATTGCCGGGATTCACAGCCATACCGGCCGCCCCAAGCCGAGCGTGATCACTTGAGAGTGGCTGCGCGCGTTTCACCTTCTCCCCTTGTGGGAGAAGGTGGCCGAGCGAAGCTCGGTCGGATGAGGGGTGCTCCAGCTTGGCGCAAACCGATGTCCAGATCACTAACGCCGCGTTCCTTCCAACACCCCTCATCCGTCTCGGCGCTGCGCGCCGATCCACCTTCTCCCGCCAGGGGAGAAGGTGAGGCGCGGGCATGACCCAGCTCGGCGCCACAGTCACCCGCGAAGGCATCCGCTTTGCCGCCTGGTCGCAGGCCGCCCGTCGGCTTTGGGTCTCGATCTTCGACGAGCAGGGCATGCGGGAAATCGAACGGCTCGAACTGCAGCGGGAAGGCGAGGGCGTCCACGCGCTGTTCGTTGCAGGTCTTGGCTCCGGAACCCGCTACGGTTTCCGCGCCGACGGGGACTATGCGCCGGAGCATGGACTGTGGTTCGACCCCGACAAATTGCTGACCGATCCCTACGCCGTCGAGATTGACAGGCCTTATGCCTACGACTGGCGGCTGGCCGATCGCCGGGGCGAGGGGGGCGATACCGCGTCGCTGATGCCGAAGGCGATCGCGGCTGCGCTACCGAAGCCTGTGCAGGCTGCGCCGCCGCTCTTCCGCGCCGGCGGCCTGGTCTACGAAATTCCGGTGCGCGCCTTCACCATGCTGCATTCGGACGTTCCCGAAAAATTGCGCGGAACAGTCGCCGCACTTGCTCAACCGACGATCGTCGAGCACCTGAAAAAACTCGGCGTTGGCGCGGTCGAACTGATGCCGGTGACCGCGTCGATCGACGAGCGGCATTTGCCGCCGCTCGGGCTGCGAAACGCCTGGGGCTACAATCCCGTGACGTTCATGGCCCTCGATCCGCGCCTTGCGCCGGGCGGCATCATGGAACTGCGAAACACGGTCGCTGTGCTGCGCCAGGCTGGTATCGGCGTCATCCTCGACCTCGTCTTCAACCACACCGGCGAGAGCGACAGGCTTGGTCCCACGCTGTCGCTGCGCGGCTTCGACAACCTGGCCTACTACCGGCACACACCTGATGGCAGGCTGGCCAACGACACCGGTACCGGCAACACGGTCGCTTGCGACCATCCTGTGGTCCAGGAAATGGTCCTCGACACGCTTCGCCATTTCGTCAGGGATGCCGGTGTCGATGGCTTCCGCTTCGACCTCGCTCCCATTCTGGGGCGGGTCGAGGGCACATTCGATGCCGAGGCGCCGCTGCTGAGAGCGATGCGCGATGACGCACTGCTGGCCGATCGCGTGTTGATCGCCGAGCCGTGGGACATCGGCCCCGACGGCTATCAGCTCGGCAATTTTCCAGCGCCTTTCCTCGAATGGAACGACAAGTATCGCGACGATGTAAGACGGTTCTGGCGTGGCGACGCCGGCATGGTCGGCGCCCTGGCGACCCGGCTCGCCGGTTCGTCAGATGTGTTTGCCGCGAACGGGCAAGGCGCCAGCCGCAGTGTCAATTTCATCGCCGCCCATGACGGCATGACGCTCGCCGACATCGTGCGCTACGAGCGCAAGCACAACGAAGCCAATGGCGAGCAGAACCGCGACGGCCACAATGAAAACCTGTCCTGGAACAACGGCGTGGAAGGTGATGCGGACAACCCGGCCGTGGCAGCGGCTCGCCAGAACGACCTGCGCGCTCTGCTCGCCGCGCTGTTTGCCTCGCGCGGCACCATCATGCTGACCGCGGGCGACGAATTCGGCCGCACCCAGCAAGGCAACAACAACGCCTATGCCCAGGACAACGAGATCATCTGGCTCGACTGGGCCGGCCGCGACCAGGCGCTGGAGCGCTACACGGCGGAACTCTCGAGGCTGCGCCGATCGATGCCGGCGCTTTCCGACACAAGCTTCCTCACTGGCCAGCCGCCGGCAGGTTCGGAGATACCGGACGTCGCATGGCTTGCTGAGACGGGCGCGCCGCTCGATGAACAGAGCTGGCAGGATCCGCAGCGGCACCGTCTTGTCATGGTCCTGAGTGGCGCCAGCGACGACGACCGCCGTCTTGCGGTGCTTGTCAACGGCGATCGCCGGGCCTGCATCTTCACCTTGCCTGAACGAGACGGATTCTTCTGGGCCCCAGCTATCGAAGCGCCGGATGCGGCGGATATCTCGCGGCCAATATCCGGGCGGACGATGATCTTCATGATCGAACGAGCGCAGGCCGGCACAAGGGAGAAGCGCAATGGCGGCGAGTGACAAGAAGGGATGGTGGCGCGGTTGCGTCATCTACCAGATCTATCCGCGCTCCTTCCAGGACACGACCGGCGATGGCAGCGGCGATCTCGCCGGTATCACATCGAGGCTCGCCCATGTCGCCTCGCTCGGTGTCGGCGCCATCTGGCTGTCGCCTTTCTTCAAGTCGCCGATGGCCGATATGGGCTACGACGTGTCGGACTACTGCGATGTCGATCCGATGTTCGGCACGCTCGAGGATTTCGATGCGCTGGTCGCCGAGGCGCATCGTCTCGGCCTGAAGATCATCATCGACCAGGTGCTGTCGCATTCATCCGACAAGCACGACTGGTTTGTCGAAAGCCGCGCCAGCCGCGATAACCCCAAAGCCGACTGGTATGTCTGGGCCGATACCAAGCCAGATGGCAGCGCGCCAAACAACTGGCTCTCCGTCTTCGGTGGCCCAGCCTGGGAATGGGATTCTACCCGCCGGCAGTATTACATGCACAATTTCCTCCCCTCGCAGCCCGATCTGAATTTCCACAATCCGGAGGTTCAGGACGCGCTTCTGGGAACTGTGCGCTTCTGGCTGGAGCGCGGCGTCGACGGTTTTCGGCTCGATACGGTCAATTACTATGTCCACGACCGCTGGTTGCGCAGCAATCCACCCTTGGCATCAAGCGTCGCCGGCACCAACAGCGAGACCAACACCTACCTTTACCAGGAGCACCTGTTCGACAAGACGCAGCCGGAAAACCTGGCGTTCCTGCGCCGCTTCAGGGCGCTGCTCGACGAATATGACGACCGCGCCGCCGTCGGCGAGATCGGCGATGAAGGCCGCTCGCTGCAGACGCTCGCGGCCTACACTTCAGGCGGCGACAAGCTGCATATGTGTTACACCTTCGACCTGCTCGGTCCGCAGTTCTCGGCTGCGCATGTGCGTGGCTGCGTCGAAGCCTTCGAGGCGGCCGTCTCCGACGGCTGGGTCTGCTGGGCCTTCTCCAACCATGACGTGGCGCGCCATGTCAGCCGCTGGACAAGGCCGGACAGCGAGCCCGACGCGGTCGCAAGATTCTCGATCATGCTGCTCGCCTGCCTGCGCGGCTCGATCTGCCTCTATGAGGGCGAGGAACTCGGGCTGGAGGAGGCGGAGCTGGCCTATGAAGATCTGCGCGATCCCGTCGGCATCCGCTTCTGGCCAGGCGTCAAGGGCAGGGATGGGTGCCGCACGCCGATGGTGTGGGAGGCCGGCGCCGACAATGCAGGCTTCTCCACGGCCAGGCCCTGGCTGCCGATACCGGCCAGCCATCGCGCTCGCGCCGTCGACGTCCAGAATGCCGACACGGTCTCTGTGCTCGCGTCCTACCGGGCTGCGCTGGCCTTGCGCGGGGAGCATGAGGCGCTGATATCCGGCTCGATCCGCTTTCTCGACGCCGAGGGTGACCTGCTCGCTTTCATCCGCGACGGCGGCGGTGAAAGACTGCTCTGTGTCTTCAATTTCGCCGGAGGACCGGCCAATTGGCCGTTGCCGGGGGACATCGGAGCGGTTGCGCAGCTGGATGGCAATGCCGCGGTCGTCGAGACTGAGCTTTTGCTGCCAGCGCTCGGAGCCTTTTTGGGCAGGCTCGACTGATATCCCGACGTTACTGCACCAGCACGGCACGTCCGCATGTCGCGCCGGTGACCCGGACATCGGCCACGCCGAGATGCACGCCGAGCGTATCGAGTAGATTGTAAAGCAATGTGTCGACTGGTGCGGTCACGGTTTTCAGAAGCGTCGTCACAGCTGGCTTCACGGTGCCGAGCAACGCCGTTACGTCAAGCCCGAGGATACCAAGCGCATTGACGGAAAGCGACAACTTGTCGACCAGTGACGTTGTCAGCGTCTGGGTAATGTCCCGTGTCGGCGTCGTCTTGATGGTTTTGGCGGCGATCTCGGTTTTGTTGAAGACCAGGTTGGTCGGGCTGACGTTGGTGATGTCGGCACCCGCCGAACCCTTCACCAGTATTAGCGGGATTTTTAACAGCAGCAGATTGAGGCTGACATCCGCGATATTGGCGTCGGAGAACGACTGCGGGTTGCTGAAATCCGCGAAGGCGGTGGGGCTGTTATCGGCATCGCTGGCGGCAAGGTTCACCGCCGCGATGCCGGGCTTCGCGGCAATGGTAACCTTCAGGCTGTCGGGGCCGGTCGGGCAGTTGATGTCGGTCAGCTTGGCCTCGGCGTAGGCTACTTCGACATTCAGCGGCAGCTTGACCGACAGCAGGCTGATACCGCCGCCCAGGTTTGGGTTGCCGACGCCGACC
>NZ_RZQT01000046.1:0-20657 GCF_003998485.1 Mesorhizobium sp. M7A.F.Ca.CA.001.04.2.1 | reverse complement strand
GTGCGAACCACGGTGCCGGCTTCTCCAACCGCCAGCCATGGCGAGGATTGCGGTGGTTCGCCGATGGCGATGGCGAGCGTGGTCGACAGCACCCCGGGAATGGTGGCTCCGAGGGCGACGTCGACCTGTTTTGAACCGTTTGCCAGTCCGGCGGCGGCCGTCAGCATTCCCAAGGCGCTGGCGTCGACGCCGAGGCCGGCGGGCCTTTGGCCGAGGCCCAACTTGCCGACGGAGCCGAGATCGACCAGATGACTGAGCGGGATCTGGACCGTGCTGGTCGACTTGGACGCGATCGTCTGCAGGGCGGCCTTGGCCGTGTTGCCAAGCCCGGGCACATTGGCCATGGCCGTGGCGATCTGGCCGACGGTCGCCTTCGATGCCAGCACATCCGAATACGAGACGCCAGTTAGGTTTAGCTGTGTGGCAAGGCCGTCCACGAAGGAGAGCACGCTCACATCCGCGGAGATCAGCGCGTTGTAGTCCATGACACTGAGCGAGATGTTGCTGCCGAGCAGTCCGCCGAGAAGCGCGTTGAGGATACCGCCATCGAGGCTGGCGAGCCTCGATCCGACCGAGAACGTCGCCTGTGGCGTCATGCTGGCGGTGGCTTGGGTGCCGATGACGGGAGTGGGGATCAGCGAACTCGCGAAATAGCGGGCGGGGATCTTCTTCAGGGTGACGCGGACGGCATTGTAGGGGGTTATGCTGGCCTGGAAACGCTGGCCCACATTGGCCCCGGATGCCACATATCGCCCGGGCGTGACCGTCACGACGGTTTTGCCGACCGCCGGCTCGATCGTCTGTCCCGAGCTTTGAACGACAACCCCTGGCATGCCGTTGTCGGTCAGCGTGGTAACGACCGCTGCATTGACATTGGTCATGTTCGAGGCGGCGGTGATCGCCGCCAGATCCACCATTGCCTGCGCTTCGCGGCGCTCGGTGTAGATCGAGGCTTCGTCGATGGCCACTGCGGCCAGCGCCAGCGCCACCGGCGCGCTCAATGCCGCCATGACGGTGAAGTTCGCTTTCCTGTCACTCAGCATCAACCGGGCAAGCCGACCGATCCCATTGCACGCATGCAGCAGCATTCAAATGCCCCCGACCCTGATCGTTGACTGGCGCCTGATCGTGGTCCCAGGCATGGCTATGCCCGGGAAAAGGTTCCAGATCGGCAGGTTGCGGGCGTCGTATTGTATGGACACCACGAACTGGCTTCCATCGGCCGAGCTGTCGTTGGCCTGGTAGGTCAACTTGCTGACATCCACGAAGGGATATCCGCCGGCATTGTTGGTGACGAAGCTGGCTACGAGCGTTTGACGTTCGGTTTGGTTCAACCCGGCAATTGCCGTGCGGGCGGCATCCGCTGCGATCTGCTGGATCGAGTTGGCGGCGCCGAAGTATATACCGTATGCAACCATTCCGAGTAGAAGAAGAATGAAAATCGGTGAAAGTAAGGCAAACTCAACCGCAGAGGTACCGCGCTCTTCTTGAAATTTCCGCATTAGTTGACGGATTTTGGGCAATTTACTTGCTCCGTTACTCATAGCCGCCGCGCGTCTGAAGCTCGAACCGTATAGAAGGTACTCGTAATGTAACCTCAGGTTGCTTAAGAACGCATTAAGACATTCCGGCAAACTGGCATGGCTCCCGATTCGCGGTGAAAAATAGCGTCGAGGTGAAGAAACCAAGTCAAGCTTTTGGTTTCGGCTGGTGTTTCAGCGGCCACACCATAGCTTTCGTCCGCCTTACTTTGGGTGACCCAGAGAGTCTGTTGAAATAAAAATTCTCCGCGTTAGTGTCTGGACACGAGCCGCAGGACGGGAACCAGCGGCGCGCTCAAAGGGGTCAGATATCGGCTCCAGGGCGTCAACACTTAATAGGCGCGCCAACGGCAGCGCCGACAGGGAGAACTTCATGCTGAAAAACATGCTGAAGGCGACTGTGTTCGCCACGACGATGACGCTGGCCGCCGGGACGTTCTACACGCAGGCCTTTGCCGAGACCGTCTATAACAGGGGCACCGCCGCTGAATCGGAGTCGGTCGATCCGCACAAGACCTCGACGGTTTACGAAGCCAATGTCCTGCGCGACCTGTTCCAGGGCTTGGTCATGCAGGACCAGAAGGCCAATCTCATTCCTGGTGCCGCCGAGAGCTGGACGGTTTCGGACGACGGAACCGTCTATACGTTCAAGCTGCGCAAGGACGGCATGTGGTCGGATGGCAGCCCGGTTACGGCGGACGATTTCGTCTATGCCTTCCACCGGCTGGAGGATCCGGCGACCGGCGCCGAATACGCCTCGATGCTGTATCCGGTAAAGGGTGCGGAGGACGTCAACACCAAGAAGGGCAAGCCTGAGGACATGGGCGTCAAGGCGATTGACGCAAATACGCTGGAGGTCACGCTGAAGGCGCCGACGCCCTACTTCCTGGAGATGCTGACCCACCAGGCGACCTATCCGGTGAGCAAGGCCTCCATCGAAAAGCTCGGCGCCGATTGGATCAAGCCCGGCAATCTCGTTTCGAACGGCGCCTATACGCTGGCCGAATGGGTTCCCAACGATCATATGAAGCTGGTCAAGAACCCGAAATTCTGGGATGCGGCGACCGTCAAGTTCGACGTCGTCAACTACATCCCGACCGAGGACCGCTCTTCGGCGATGAAGCGCTTCGAGGCAGGCGAACTGGACAGCTACGACGACCTTCCGACTGAACAGCTCGCCGATCTCAAGACCAAGTTTGGCGACCAGATCCACGTTGGACCGTATCTCGGCACCTATTATTATGCGATCAAGACCGACAAGGCGCCGTGGGATAATGTAGAGCTGCGCAATGCCATCTCGATGGCGATCGACCGCGACTTCCTCGCCGAAAAAGTCTGGCAGAACTCGATGCTGCCCGGCTATTCAATGGTGCCTCCCGGCATCGAAGGCTACACGCCGGCAATGGCCAAATATGCGGACATGCCGCAGATCGACCGCGAGGATGCGGCCAAGAAGATCCTCGAGAAACTCGGCTATACGCCCGAAAAGCCGCTGAAGATGGAAATCCGCTATAACACGTCGGAAAACCACAAGAACACTGCGGTGGCGATCCAGGAACAGCTGAAGCCGCTTGGCGTCGACGTCACGCTGCTCAACACCGACACCAAGACCCACTACTCCTTCCTCGAGCAGAAGGGCAACTATGATCTGGCACGTGCCGCCTGGATCGCCGACTACAAGGATCCGGAAACCTTCCTCGGCATCTCGCGCAAAGCCAGCGGCAACAATTATTCGGACTACAACAGCCCGGCCTATGAAGCGGCCATGGACAAGGCGGCCGCCGCCGGCGGCAACCCCGAACAGCGCATGAAGGAACTGGCCGACGCCGAACGCATCCTGGTCGACGACGTCGGCCAGATACCGCTCCTCTATTACAGCTACCACGATATCGTCTCCTCGAAGCTGCATGGCTTCGTCGACAACGTGATGGACGTGCATCCGTCGCGCTTCGTCAGCAAGGACTAACCCTGGCCAAGCCACCGCGCCCTCCAGGCGCGGTGGCGATGGTTTGCCATCGCATCGGCCCGGGTACCGGAATTCGATTTCGGCAAATGTCGGTGCGAAGATTTGAAAGCTGGAGCGCGGCCGTCCAACTGGACGCGCGCGGCTCTGGATCAAGCGGGGCACCGATGCTGCGATACGTATTACGGCGGCTTCTGACCGCCATTCCAACGCTGTTCGTCATCGTGACAATGGCGTTTTTCCTGATGCGCGTCGCGCCGGGCGGTCCATTCAACCAGGAGCGGGGGCTCAGTCCCGAGATCAGGGCCAATCTCGAAGCCCAGTTCGGCCTCAACGACCCGCTCTGGCTGCAATTCGTCCACTATCTCGGCAATCTGTTGCGCGGCAATTTCGGCCCGAGCTACAACATGCCGGATTTCACCGTCACCGAACTGTTCGCCAAGGGGCTGCCGATTTCGGTTCAGCTCGGCGCCTCGGCGCTCGTCCTGGCGCTGCTGCTCGGTTCCGTGCTCGGCACCATTGCGGCGCTCAATCAGAACAAGCTTGGCGACTATACGGTGATCGCGCTGGCGACGGCCGGCAGCACCATCCCAACCTTCGTCATCGCGCCGGTGATCCAACTCCTGTTCGGGCTGACCTGGAGGCTGCTGCCGATCGGTGGGTGGGGCGATGGCGCTTTCATCAACAAGGTCGGTCCGGTGCTGACGCTCGCCCTGCCGCAGATCGCCATCGTCGCCCGGCTGATGCGTGGCTCGATGATCGAATCCTTGCGGTCCCACCACATCCGCACGGCGCGCGCGCTGGGCCTGTCCGACTGGTCGGTGGTGGTCAAGCACGCGTTGCGCGGCGCCATCCTGCCGATCGTCTCCTTCACCGGTCCGGCGGCGGCGGCACTGCTGACCGGCTCGGTCATCGTCGAGACGATCTTCTCCATCCCAGGCGTCGGCCGCTATTTCGTCGATGCCGCGCTCAATCGTGACTACACGCTGGTGATGGGAACGGTGGTGGTGATCGCCATCTTTACCATTGTCTTCAACCTGATCGTCGACGTCATGTACGCGGTCGTCGATCCGAGAGTGCGCTATGACTGACATCGCGGCCACAGTCGCCCCCACCGTCATCGGCCGTTCGCTCTGGGGGGATGCCTGGGCGCGGCTCAAGGCCAATCGCGCCGCCATGTTCAGCCTGTATTACCTTGCCCTGATCGGGGTCGTCAGCGTGTTCGGGCCGTGGTTCGTGCCGCATCAATACACCACCATTTATGCCGACTATGTGCGCATGCCGCCAAGCCTGTCAGCCTATCCGAAGGCCGACATGATCGAGACGGCGCTCACCGAAGCGATCAAGCGCATGCGGGTCGACATCAAGGAATGGCGGCAGGAAGGCAACCAGGTCTTCGTCACCGTCAAGTCGACCAGGCCGATCGACGATCGCAACATCCGCTATCTGGACCGATCCGATGCCTTTGACGACACCAAGATCGAGAGCAAGTCGCCGGACGGTCTCGAAGTGACGATGAGCGCCTCGATCAAGCAGCAATATTTCCTGTTCGGCACCGACAACACCGGACGGGACCTGTTGTCGCGCACGCTGATGGCCGGGCGTATATCGCTGGCCATCGGCCTGCTCGCGGGCGTCGTGGCGGTGGTCATCGGCGTGGTCTACGGGGCCGCTGCCGGTTTTGCCGGAGGCAAGGTCGACGAGGTGATGATGCGCATCGTCGACGTGCTCTATTCCTTGCCCTTCATCTTCTTCGTCATCATGCTGGTGGTGTTCTTCGGCCGCAACTTCGTGCTGATGTTCCTGGCCGTCGGCGCCGTGCTGTGGCTCGACATGGCGCGCATCGTGCGTGGCCAGGCACTGTCGATCCGCCGCCAGGAATATGTCCAGGCGGCGGAAGCCATGGGCGTCGGCCAGCGCGGCATCCTGCTGCGCCACGTCATCCCCAACCTGCTCGGCCCGGTGGTCATCTACATGACGCTGCTGGTGCCGCAGGTGATCATCCTGGAAAGCTTCCTATCGTTTCTCGGCCTCGGCGTGCAGGAGCCGATGACCAGCTGGGGCGTTCTGATCTCGGTCGGCGCCAAGAACATCGGCACCGCCAACTGGCTGCTCCTGTTCCCCGCCTTCTTCCTCGTCTCGACGCTGTTTGCGCTGAACTTCGTCGGCGACGGCCTGCGCGACGCACTCGACCCGAGGGATCGCTAAGATGGGGATCGCTAAGATGCCGATCGATAAAGAGGGGGACCGCTGAGATGGCTGCTTCCGAAACGATCCTCAGCGTCAAGGATTTGCGTGTCCGCTTCCGCACGCTCGACGGCGCCGTCGAGGCGGTCAAGGGCATAAACATCCATGTCAAATCGGGCGAGACCGTTGCCGTGGTCGGCGAATCCGGCTCCGGCAAAAGCCAGACGATGATGGCGGCGATGAGCCTGCTGGCGTCGAATGGCGAAGCGACAGGCAGCGTCGACTATCGTGGCCGCAATCTTCTAACGCTCAGCAAATCCGAGCTCAACAAGGTCCGTGGCCGCAAGATCAGCATGATCTTCCAGGAGCCGATGACTTCGCTCGATCCGCTCTATTCGATCGGCAACCAGTTGATCGAACCGATCCGCCGGCATCGGGGCCTGAATGTCGCGGAGGCGCGTGAAGAAGCGCTCAAACTGCTGCGGCTGGTGCATATTCCCGATCCCGAGCGGCGGATGAAATCCTATCCGCACGAAATGTCGGGTGGCCAGCGCCAGCGTGTGATGATCGCGATGGCGCTCGCCAACGACCCTGACATATTGATCGCCGACGAGCCGACGACAGCGCTCGACGTGACCATACAGGCGCAGATCCTGATGCTTCTGGCCGAATTGCAGCGCAAGCTCGGCATGGCGATCGTCTTCATTACCCACGATCTTGGCATCGTCCGCCGCTTTGCCGATCGGCTCTATGTCATGCGCCAGGGCGAGGTTGTCGAGGAGGGGGAGGCGGAGGCCATCTTCGTCAACCCACAGCATGCCTACACGAAAATGCTGCTGGCGGCCGAGCCGACCGGCAGCAAGGCGTCGCCGCCCGCCAACGCCCCAGTGCTGCTCGAAGGCAGGAATGTCGAAGTGACGTTCAGGATCGGCGGCGGGTTTCTTGCTGGCGAACCGCTGATGCTGCGTGCAGTCGATCACATCTCGATCCGGCTGCAGCGCAACCAGACCATCGGCATCGTTGGTGAATCCGGCTCGGGCAAGTCGACGCTTGGCCGCGCCTTGCTGCGGCTGTTGCCGAGTGACGGGCTCATCCGTTTCGGCGATCGCGACATTTCCCAAGCCGACAGGCAGGCGATGCGGCCGCTGCGGCGCCAGATGCAGCTCGTCTTCCAGGACCCGTTCGGCTCGTTGTCGCCGCGCATGACTGTCGGCCAGGTCATCACCGAAGGACTTCTGGTGCATGAGCCTGACCTTTCGGGCAAGCAGCGTGATCAACGCGCGGTCGAGGCATTGCGCGAGGTCGGCCTCGACCCCAACGCCCGCAACCGCTACCCGCACGAATTCTCCGGCGGTCAGCGGCAGCGCATCGCCATTGCCCGCGCCATGATCCTGAAGCCCAAGCTGGTGGTATTGGATGAGCCGACTTCGGCGCTCGATCGCTCTGTGCAGAAACAGATCGTCGAACTGCTGCGCAAGCTGCAGGCGGACCACGAATTGTCCTATCTCTTCATCAGCCACGATCTGTCGGTCGTGCGCGCCATGGCCGACTACATCATCGTCATGAAACAGGGCAAGATCGTCGAGGAAGGGCCGACCGAGGCGATCTTCAGCAATCCGCAGCACGCCTACACACAGACGCTGATGGCCGCCGCGATCGACGTGACGCGATTTCGCCTGAGCGCCTGAACCGGGCTCTGCACCGAGGCGTTGGCTGTCCGCTCAACTCGCGGACCTCTGGCACTTGCGCGCTCGCACGGCGGCAATGGCATCCTGTTGCTGCTTAAGCCGGTCGATCCTGGCTGTTTCACGGTTGGCTACCGCGGTCTTCACGCGTGAGCCGCCGAGCAGCCAGCGTGGAACATTGGTGTTGGTGACCTTGCCGCGCGTGATTGCCGTTTGCGAGATGTCACGGGCGACGTCTCCCATCGCGCTGTTGAGGTCGGTGCACGTCATTGAATCGTATTTCGCTGGATCGACGGTTCTGCCGAGCGATGAACAGCCAGCGACGAGAACCAGCGTCATCACAAGAATCAAGGGCGGGGCTGTGGTTGAATTCAAATTCATGTCGCACTCGGCCCGCCGTTTCACTCATTCCATCAGGTCCATCGACCCTAGAGCCGACGGGCCTTTTCGTCAAAATATGCGGCCGCGAAGGAACCTGCCACAGGGTTCGGCCATGCGGCCGACGGCAGGGACATCCCCAGTCTGAATTGCTATTTGCCGAGTGTGGAGTTCAATCGCTGGCGAACGGAGAGTGCCGGTTCCGGCGACGTCGAGGCGGCTTTCCTAAGCTGCTTCGGCCACCAACGTCGACGGGGGACCGCCGAGCACTGTCTGAGCGATCTCGGCGTCATTTTCATCGACATGCGCCGTCACCAGGACGACGCCCTCGGCCACGTCCTGATCATCCGCCTTCATGGCGCGCAGGGCGAATGTTCCAAACAGACCGCCGGCAACGCCGCCACAGACCGCGCCAGCCACCGCTGTTGGCAATACGCTCGCAGCAACAGGATTGATACCAACTGCCGCAACGGCGCTCAGACATGCCAACCCGCCGGCGGCAGCGCCCAGTACCGATCCCAAAGCGGAAACCCAAACAGATCCTGTCTCGTCATTGTAAGGCCCGATGATCGCGATCTGTACGCGAGGAATTCCGGCCGCCACCAGGTTGCTAGCGACCCGCGTCGCATCGGCGTGGGAATCAAAAAGTCTGCTAATCGTCGGCATGGTCGCTTAACGCTTCGGGCTGTTCAGCAGCGTGTCGGTGAGGAATGACGCGGCAATCAGGTCGTCAACCTCGATTCGGCCCTCGCCGCCCTCCATGATGGCCGCGACCTTCTGGAAGGTCTTCATCTCGTCTTCGGTAATCTGGGCTTGCTGCATCCTGGCCTTGATCTCTGTTACTCGCGTGCTCAGGGCATCGGATCGTTTGGTCTCACGGTTCGACATGCTGCTGCTCTTGGTTTCATCGATCATTTTTGCCCGCCACCCCGAATTTGGGGCAAGCGCATGCGTTTCCAACCTGGACTTCGGTCGGGCAGGGGTCAGACCTAAGTCTGGCTAGGGGCAATTGTCTTGCCGACGGTGCTGCCAAAAGCATGATCAAAGGGCTTCTCGTGGCCCGATTCCTTCAAGAATCGGGCCGGAGATCTGTGGTCAGTACCCGTCGTTCTCGATCACCACGGGATGGTGCCGATGGTGGTGGCGATGGGTGGAGACGGAACCTGTCACGACAACGGTATCGCGGTGATGATGCCGGCGCCCATGGTCGTAGAACGCCACAGTACCATGGCGGCGGTGGTGCAAGCGCTGACCGTCTTCGTTGATGATCTTGACGCTGCCGTGATGTCGATGATGGGTTCTAACAACCACATCGGCTTCGGCTGCCGAAGCCACGACGGGCAGTCCAATGGAAAGCGCCAACGCGCACATGATCATTGTTTTCATTGCAATTTCTCCGTTTTCTTAATTAGCCCTTCATTGGATTAACTGCCCCTGATCGCTTTGGTTCCGGTGGTCCGGTATCGGCCCGAACGTTCACTGTCACCGCCGGATCTCGTCAACGACGGAACATTAGACGTGCCTGATGGTTTTATTTCTCGCAGCCGGGATCACGATTTGGTGTCTGCTGCGGATCAGTCGGCAAAGACTGGTCGGCCCGCGTTCTCCGCAAGAGGCGCGGGCTTCCCCCAGGCAACAGGAGAGAGATCATGAACAATATCATTTGGCTCGTTGGAGCTGTGGTCATCGTGATAGCGATCTTGAGCTTTTTTGGCCTCCGCTAGCCGGACGCGCGTACCAGTTGAGATGTTTTCCGGAATCTGTCCGCGAGCGCACGCACGAAGGCATCAGGCGGCCGGTTGAGACCGTCTGGTTGCTGTCCAGTGCAACAGGCATCGCTGTCGGCCGGCGGGGAGGCGCGAGTAATCTCGCTTGAGGGGCAGGTGGAGCGCCGAAGTCGGGATGCGCTAACTCTTTGTTTTTTCTGGTCGGAGTGGCAGGATTTGAACCTGCGACCCCCTCGTCCCGAACGAGGTGCGCTACCAGGCTGCGCTACACTCCGTGACCAGACCGCGGGCTTATAGCCGCCACACTTCGTTCCTGCAAGCGGCATGGCAGCACTTCTGTCGCATTTCATCGGCTTTCGTCGAGCATAGCCCGAAAGGCTCGGATTCCCTCCTGGGATAAACGTGGCTTAAAGCCTTCTGTGCTAAGCCGCAGTCCTCGACAACTCGTAATTTCCGCCACTCGGAGTTTTCCAGTCTTGTCCTTCAGCATCGTTGGCGACGCCCGGCCCAACAGTTTCGAGTTCGAAACCGAAGCGCTGATCAAGCCATCCGGCTTTCGAGAATATGATGCGCGCTGGTGGTTTGGCCATCCCGGCTCCGCGCAACTGCCGGAGCTCAATCTGATTGGCGTCCAGGCGCTCGGAATGGGGCTTGGCACGCTGATCCGCCGTGTCGGTGCCGGTCCCGATATCGTCACCGGGCACGATTTCCGCTCCTATTCGCTTGGCATCAAGCTGGCGCTGGTGTCTGGTTTGATGGCTGCGGGCGCTCGGGTGAGGGACATCGGACTGGCGTTGTCGCCGATGGCCTATTTCGCCCAGTTCGCACTGGACGTGCCTTCGGTCGCTATGGTCACCGCCTCGCACAACGAGAATGGCTGGACCGGCGTCAAGATGGGTGCGGCGCGGCCGCTGACTTTCGGGCCGGAAGAGATGAGCGCGCTGAAGCAGATTGTACTGGCCGGCGATTTCGATCTCGTCGGCGGCGGCTCCTACGATTTCGTTCGCGATTTTCGCGCTACTTATCTCGACGATCTGACCAAGGACAAGCGCATCACCCGAAAGCTGAAAGTGGTCGCCGCCTGCGGCAACGGCACCGCCGGCGCCTTCGCGCCGCAGGCGCTGCAGCGCATCGGCTGCGAGGTCATCCCGCTCGATGTCGAACTCGACCACACCTTTCCGCGCTACAATCCCAATCCCGAGGATATGCAGATGCTGCATGCCATCAGGGACAAGGTGCTTGAGACTGGAGCCGATGTCGGCCTTGGCTTCGACGGTGACGGCGACCGCTGCGGCGTCGTCGACAATGAGGGCAATGAGATTTTTGCCGACAAGGTCGGTGTGATGCTGGCGCGCGATATCTCCAGCCAGCATCCGGGCTCGACCTTCGTCGTAGACGTCAAGTCGACCGGCCTGTTCAACACAGACAGCGTGCTGCGCGCCAACAGCGCCGTCACTGACTACTGGAAGACCGGCCACTCCTACATCAAGCGCCGCGTCGCCGAGCTTGGCGCCGTCGCCGGTTTCGAAAAGTCGGGCCATTTCTTCTTCAACCCGCCAGTCGGGCGGGGTTATGACGATGGGCTGGTCACCGCCATCGCCATCTGCCAGATGCTGGACCGCAGCCCCGGCAGTTCGATGGCCGATCTCTACCGCGCGCTGCCGCTGACCTTCGGCACGCCGACCATGTCGTCGCACTGCGCGGACGATGTGAAGTATGGCGTTGTCGAGCGGGTGGTTGCCGACTTTCAGGCCATGAAGCGGGATGGAACGGTTTTTGCGGGCCAGAAGATCGCCGACCTCATCACCGTCAACGGTGCGCGCGTTGTCGCCGAAGACGGCACCTGGGGACTGGTGCGCGCCTCGTCGAACAAGCCGGAACTGGTCGTGGTCGTCGAAAGCCCGGTGTCGTCGCAGCGTCGAGGGGAGATGTTCGAGGCTGTCGACACCGTGCTGCGCCGCAGCCCCGAGGTGGGCGCCTACAACCAGACCTTTTGAATGGTGGTTGAATGACCGAGCGGATTGTCAGTTTTGTCATGAGCGGCGGCGTCGGCTCGCGGTTGTGGCCGCTGTCGCGCGAGGACAATCCCAAGCAGTTCCACGATCTGTCCGGCGACGGCTCGATGCTGGCCAAGACCTTGCGCCGGCTGACGGCCCGGCCGGAAGGCGAAACGCCGATCTTCCTGATTGCCGCGGAGCGCCATGCCGACCGCGTTCACGCCGATCTTGCCGGCCTCGACCTCGCCGGCGGCGGGCCGCTGTTCGAGCCGACCGGGCGCAACACAGCCGCCGCCGTCGCACTGGCGACACTGCGCACACTGTCCGAGTTCGGCGACAGCCTGGTGCTGGTGGTGCCGTCGGACCATGAGATATCGACCCCGCGCCAGTTCT
The DNA here is from genome assembly GCF_003998485.1 of Mesorhizobium sp. M7A.F.Ca.CA.001.04.2.1. Classification (NCBI taxonomy): domain Bacteria; kingdom Pseudomonadati; phylum Pseudomonadota; class Alphaproteobacteria; order Hyphomicrobiales; family Phyllobacteriaceae; genus Mesorhizobium; species Mesorhizobium sp. M7A.F.Ca.CA.001.04.2.1. The sequence goes on along the minus strand of NZ_RZQT01000046.1, from coordinate 8,786 downwards.
GGCAGAGCGTCGAAGCCGGCACCGAGGCAGCGCGTAGCGGCCGGCTGGTGGTGTTCGGCATCAGGCCGACACAGCCCGAGACCGGCTACGGCTATATCGAGGTTGCGGCCGAAAGCGGCGGCATCTTCGACGTGTCGCGCTTCGTCGAAAAGCCGGATCTTGCGACTGCGCAAAGCTATCTCAAGGCCGGAAATTTCTACTGGAACACCGGTATCTTCCTTTTTCGCGCCAGCGCCATGCGTGATGCCTTCATAGCGTTCCAGCCGGATATCTGGCAGGCCACCGAAGCAGCCTACAAGGCAGCGACATCGGATTTATCCGGCCTTTACATGCCGCTAGAACTCTACGCCGCCATTCCGTCGAACTCGATCGACTACGCCATCATGGAGCGGGCAAAAGACATCGCGATGGTGCCGGCCGGCTTCCGCTGGAACGATCTCGGCTCATGGCAGTCGCTGCTCGATGTCGGCCCCGCCGACGACCGGGGCAATGTCATCATCGGCGATGTCGTCTCCATCGATTGCGAGAATTCCTACATTCGCAGTGACGGCCGCCTGCTGTCGGCGATCGGCATGAAGGACATCGCCATCGTTTCGACATCGGATGCCACCTTCGTCGCTCCGGTCAGCCACAGCCAGCACGTCAAGAAGATCGTCGAGCAGCTCGAAAAATCGGGTCGCCTGGAAACCAGGTTCACGCCGGCGCATGACCGCGTCATCGAAAGCGGCGCCTGGCGGCGGCGCGTGCATCACTGGCTGTTTCAGGAGACCTTGCCGCTGTGGTCGACATCGGGCGTCGACGAACGCCATGGCGGCTTTCACGAAGCGCTTGGCCTGGACGCTTCGCCGTTGATGAAGCCCAAGCGCATGCGCACCATGGCAAGGCAGGTCTATGCCTTCGCCGTTGCCCGGGCGCGCGGCTGGGACGGTCCGGCCGACCGGCTGATCAGCCACGGCATCGCCTTCATGGCCGGCAAGGGCCGCACCGACAAGGGCGGCTGGGTTCGCACGCTGAATGTTGACGGTTCGGTCGCCGACGCCACCGAGGATGCCTACGATCATTCCTGCGTGCTCCTGGCACTGGCGCATGCGCATATGTCTGGCAATCCCGACGCTTTGCGCCTCGGCGAGGAAACCTTCGCCTTTCTCGATGCGCATCTCGAAGACAGCCGCATGACCGGCTTCCTTGAGACATCGGATGGCAAAGGCGAGCGCCGCTCCAACCCGCATATGCACCTGCTCGAGGCCTTCCTGGCCTGGCACCAGGCGACCGGCGAGCGCGCCCATCTGCGCCGCGCAGCGCGTATCATCGACCTCTTCCGCAGTCATTTCTTCGATCCGGAAAGCTGGACGCTTGGCGAGTATTTCGATGCCGAATGGAAACCATCCGCCCGCGAGAAAGGCTCGTGGACCGAGCCTGGCCACCATTTCGAATGGGCCTCTTTGCTGGTCGATTTCGCTGGGCGCAGCGGCCAGGCCGAGTTGAGCGGCTTTGCCAGGAAACTCTACGCCTCGGCCATCGCCAATGGCCTCAACCGCGCCACCGGCCTTGCCTATGGCGCCGTCTCGCGACAGGGCCTGCCGCTCGACCTGATATCGCGCAGCTGGCCGCAGGCCGAAGCGGTGAAGGCGGCGATCGCGCTGGATGGTTCGGGCGGGCCCGATCTCAAGCCCGAGATCGAAGCGCGCGTCGGCCGGCTGTTCCGCTGGCACATCGACCCGGCGCCGCTCGGCCTGTGGATCGACCGCATCGACGAACGCGGCCGCTCGCTGGCGACCGATGTGCCAGCCAGCATCTTCTATCATCTGGTCTGTGCGCTGACGCAATATCTGGACAGCACGGCCGACCTGAAGGCGTAGAGGGCTGGATCAGTACGGGCTCGCCACGTCACCCGTCTCGACATACACCGACTTCAGCTGCGAATAGAGCGCCAGTGCGGCCAGTGAATTCTCGCGTCCGATGCCTGACTGTTTGAAGCCGCCGAACGGGATTTCCACCGGCGTCAGATTATACGCGTTGATCCAGCAGGTGCCGGCCTGCAGTTCGGCGATGACGCGGTGGGCGCGCGGCAGGTCGCGCGTGAAGACGCCGGCAGCGAGGCCGAATTCGGTGTCGTTGGCGCGGTCGATCACCTCGTCCTCGCCGTCGAATTTCAACACGCTCATCACTGGTCCGAAAATTTCTTCACGGGCGATGCGCATGCCATCGGTCACGCCGGTGAACACCGTCGGCTCGACGAAGAAGCCGCCCTGAAAGCCCTGCAGCGAAGGCACATTGCCGCCGCAAGCAAGCGTCGCTCCATCCTGCTTGCCGATCTCGATATAGCCGACCACCTTGTCGTGCTGCGCCTTGGAGACCAGCGGTCCCATCTGGGTTTCGGGATCGAGCGGGTCGCCGATGCGGATTTTCTTGGTCCGCTCTATCAGACGGTCGACAAAGCGGTCGTGGATGCCGCTCTGCACGAAGACGCGCGTGCCGTTGGAGCAGATCTGTCCGGTCGAATAGAAATTGCCGAGCATGGCGCCGCCAATGGCGTTCTCGATGTCGGCATCGTCGAACACGATCAGCGGCGACTTGCCCCCGAGTTCCATCGTCGCGTGCTTCATCTTCGAGCCGGCAAGCGACAGCACCTTGCGGCCGGTCGGCACCGAACCGGTCACCGAGACCTTGGCGACGACATCGTGGCCGACAAGCCCGGCGCCGACATCGCCATAGCCCTGCACAACGTTGAACAAGCCGTCGGGTAGCCCCGCTTCGCTGTAGATCTCGGCCAGTGCCAGCGCCGACAGCGGCGTGTTTTCCGACGGCTTGAACACCATGGCATTGCCCATGGCGAGCGCCGGTGCCGATTTCCAGCCGGCGATCTGGATCGGGTAGTTCCATGCGCCGATGCCGACACAGACGCCGAGCGCTTCGCGCCTTGTGTAGGCGAAGGGTCCGCCGAGATCGACCGACTCGCCGTTGTAGGCGGCAACGGCACCGCCGAAATATTCAAGGCAGTCCGCAGCCGAGGGCGCATCCGCCACCAACGTTTCCTGGATCGCCTTGCCGGTGTCCAGCGTCTCGATGCGAGCGAGGTCGGCGTTGCGGGCGCGCAATATGTCGGCGGCGCGGCGCAGGATGCGCCCGCGCTCGACCGGCTTCAGCCGCGCCCAGGCGGGCTGCGCCGCCCGCGCGGCCTCGACGGCGAGTTCCAGCACGTTCGGCGTTGCCGAACGTAGCATGGCGATGGTCTCGCCGGTTGCCGGATAGATGACCGGCAGCGGGGCGCCGCCTTCGTCCTCGATGTAGCGTCCGTTGACATAGTGCGATGCCGTGGGCTGAGCGCGCATGGAAGTCTCCAGATTGTCTTTCGCGGCATGCGGATCGTGCAGTCACACGATCATGCTCTATCTGTCCGACGCCTGCCAGCGCGGATTGATCCATGGTTCCTGGTTGGACGGCGCCAGCGGCGTGCGGCCAAGGATGTGATCGGATGCCTTCTCGCCGGTCATGATCGACGGCGCATTGAGATTGCCGTTGGTGACGCGCGGGAAAATCGAGGAATCGGCGACCCGCAATCCTTCGACGCCGATGACCCGGCACTCCGGATCGACGACGCTCATCATGTCGTCGGCGCGGCCCATCTTGCAGGTGCCGCAAGGATGGTAGGCGCTCTCGGCGTGATCCCTGATGAAGATGTCGAGATCGTCGTCCGATTGCACGTGGCTGCCCGGCGATATCTCCTTGCCCCGATAGGGATCGAACGCCGACTGGCCGAAGATCTCGCGCGTCAGCCGGATGCAGTGGCGGAACTCCGCCCAGTCGTCTGGATGCGACATGTAGTTGAAGTGGATCATCGGTTTCGATTTCGGGTCCGGCGAGCGCAGCGTCACCGACCCCCGCGACTTCGAGCGCATCGGTCCGACATGCGCCTGGAAGCCGTGCGACTTGGCCGCCGCCTTGCCGTCATAGCGGACTGCCGCGGGGATGAAATGGTACTGGATGTCGGGGTAGTCGACGCCGGCACGTGAGCGCACGAAGGCCGCCGCTTCGAAATGGTTGGTGGCGCCAAGCCCGGTCTTGAGGAACAGCCACTGCGCCCCGATGAGCGCTTTCGAGAACGGATTCAGCACCGAATTGAGCGTGATCGGCAGCAATGATTCCTGCTGGATGTAGAGCTCCATATGGTCCTGCAGGTTGCGGCCGACGCCGGGCCTGTCGGCCACCACCGGAATGCCGTTTTCGCGCAGATGCTCGGCCGGACCGATGCCGGACAGCATCAGGATCTTGGGCGAATTGATCGACGATGCGGCGACGATTACCTCACGTCGCGCCTTAACGACCTGAATCTGTTTGTGAGCTTCGATCTCGACGCCGATGGCGCGCTGATTCTCGATGATCACCCGCCGCGCAAAGCCCTTGACCAGACTGACGTTTTTGCGCTTCAGCGCCGGCTTCAGATAGGCTGATGCCGCCGACCATCGGCGGCCGCCGCTGATGGTCTGCTCCATCGGCCCAAAACCTTCCTGCTTGGAACCGTTATAGTCCTCCGTCAGTTCGAACCCGGCCTGGCGGCCAGCCTCGACGAAGGCGCCATAGAGCGGATTTTTACGCGAGCCGCGCTGCACATGCAGCGGCCCGCCGTGCCCGCGCCAGCCATCCTCGCCGCCATCCGAATCCTCCATGCGCTTGAAATAGGGGAGCACGTCGGCGAAGCCCCAGCCGGCCGCACCCTCTTCGGCCCAATGGTCGAAGTCGCGGGCGTGGCCGCGCACATAGACCATGCCGTTGATCGAGGACGAGCCGCCGATAACCTTGCCGCGCGGTGTCGCCAGCACACGGCCGCCGAGATGCGGCTCCGGCTCGCTGGCAAAGCCCCAGTCGTACAGGCTCATGTTGAGCGGGATCGACAGCGCCGACGGCATCTGGATCAGCGGCCCGATATCGCTGCCGCCGAATTCGATGACGATGACCGAATGCTTGCCGTCTTCCGACAGGCGATAGGCCATGGCCGAGCCGGCCGAGCCGGAGCCGATGATGACGAAATCCGCTTCAAGCATGGTTCATATGCGCCATGAAATCGGCGAGCGAGACATTGCCGCCGGTAGCCACAACAAGGACGGTCTTGTCCTTCACATCCACCTTGCCGCCGAGCAATGCCGCGATCGACGCCGCCCCCGACGGTTCGAGCACCAGCTTCATGCGCTCGAAGGCGATCCGCATCGCGCGCCGCACCGATTGGTCGTCGACGGTGATGCCGTGAACACCCGCCGTCTTGACCGCGGCAAACGGAGCATCGCCCGGCCGTCGTGACATCAACCCGTCGCAGATCGATTTCGGCCCGATCGGCATCGTCTCGATAGCGCCATGCGCCAGCGACGAGCCCATGCCATTGAAACCTTCCGGCTCGACGCCGATGATCTCTGTCGCTGGCGACAGATAGTGGAAGGCAAGCGAAACGCCGCCGATCAACCCGCCGCCACCGACCGAGCAGAACAAGAGGTCGGCGCTGGCACCTTTGGCTTCGAGTTGGTCAAGCGCTTCGAGGCCGGCGCCCGCCTGGCCGGCGACGATCTCCGGATCGTCGAATGGATGCAGCAGCGCCAGGCCCTCTGTCTCGGCGATCTCGCGCGCCTTGGCGGCGGCGACTTCCTCCCGCGCGCGCTCGCCATGGTCGGTCAGCACGACGCGGGCGCCATAGCCCGCCGTGGCATCACGCTTGGCGGCCGGTGCGTCGATCGGCATGACGATGGTGACGGGAACGCCAAGCGCCTGGCCGGCAGCCGCCAGCCCTTGCGCGAAATTGCCGGAGGAGTAGGCGACGACGCCCTTCTTCGCTTCGTCAACTGAAAGCTGCTTCAGGCGCCAATAGGCGCCGCGCACCTTGAATGAGCCGGCCCATTGCAGCGATTCCGGCTTGATGAAGACGCGGGCGGCGCCGGTCTCGCGGGCTAGTGCCGTCGATTCCAGCAGCGGCGTGATCTGCGTCGCCCTGGAGGTGACGGCATAGGCCTGCTTGAGATGGTCAAGGGAGGGGACGAGAAGGTCTGACATCATTCGCCTCGCGGATACCGTTTGCTCTCTTCGAGATTGTCGAGGTTCATGTGATTGCGCATGTAACGCTCGGACGTCTTTTGCAGGGGCTGGAAATCCCAGGGGTAATAGGCGCCGTTGCGCAGCGCCGGATAGACGACCCAGCGGCGCGCCTGGCTTTCGCGGACAGCGGCGTCGAAGCCGGCCATGTCCCAGCGCGCCTGGACCTTGTCCATGAATGCCGCCACCAAGCCGGCATTGGCGGGGTCGTCGGCCAGATTGTTTCGCTCGAGCGGATCGGCTTCGAGATCGAACAGTTGCGGCGGATCGAGCTCGCAGTGGACGAATTTGTATCTGCCGTCGCGGATCGCCACCAACGGCGCGTTGGACCCTTCGGCCGCATACTCCATCAACACCGGTGCGGTGCGCTCGATGCCCTCGGTGAGCGGCAGCAGCGACTGGCCGTCGGTCCACGGCGCGATCGCGGCGATGTCGATGCCGGCGAGGTCGCAAAGCGTCGGCGCCACATCGAGATTGGAGACCGGCGTCTCGATCAGCCCGGCAGGAATGTCCTTGCCGGCGATCATCAGCGGCACCCGCGCCGAACCCTCGAAGAAGCTCATCTTGAACCACAGGCCGCGCTCGCCGAGCATGTCGCCGTGATCCGAGCAGAACAGGATGATTGTGTCGTCCGCCATGCGTGTACGCTCGAGAACGTCCAGGATCTCGCCCAGCTTGTCGTCGACATAGGAGATGTTGGCGAAATAGCCCTGCCGCGAACGACGCACCTGCTCCGGTGTGATCTCGAAAGAGGGATAGTCGCTGGCGTGGTACAGCCGCCGGGAATGCGTATCCTGCTGGTCATACGCGATGAACCCGGTTTCCGGGTCCAGCGCCTGGCAATGCTCATAGAGATCCCAATATTGCTTGCGCGCGACATAGGGATCGTGCGGATGCGACAGCGAGACAGTGAGGCACCAAGGCCGATGGTTCGCATCGTCCTGTTCGCGCGAAAGCTGATAGAGCTTCTGCGTAGCCAGGAACACGACCTCGTCGTCATACTCCATCTGGTTGGTGATCTCGGCGACGCCTGCGCCGGTCACCGAGCCCAGATTGTGATACCACCAGTCGATACGCTCGCCGGGCTTGCGGTAATCCGGCGTCCAGCCGAAATCGGCTGGATAAATGTCGGTCGTCAGCCGCTCCTCGAAACCATGCAACTGGTCCGGCCCAACGAAATGCATCTTGCCCGACAGGCAGGTGTAGTAGCCGGCGGCGCGCAAATGATGGGCAAAGGTCGGGATCGATGAGGCGAATTCGGCGGCATTATCATAGACGCCGGTGCGCGACGGCAATTGCCCGCTCATGAACGAGGCACGGCCCGGCGCGCAGAGCGGCGAGGCCGTGTAGTTGTTGGCAAAGCGCGCCGAACGCGCGGCCAACGCTTTCAGATGCGGTGTATGCAGAAACTCCGCCGGTCCGTCCGGAAACAGGGTTCCGTTGAGCTGGTCGACCATGACGATCAGGAAATTGGTTGGCTTCATTGTCACTGTTTGCGCCGCTCGCCAAGTTTGGTTTCGAGATAGTCCTCGACCAGCGCGATCGCGGTCGCGGCATCGGGCACGCCGTCTTTCAGCGCCCGCCTGATGTAGAGCCCGTCGATCATCGCCGCGGTCGCTTCGGCGGCGCGGTCGGCTTCGGCTCTGGGCAAGATCCCGGTCAGCCCGCTCATCAGGTTCGAGTGCAGCCGCCGCGCGTAGACCTTGAGCAGCCGGCGCAAGGCCGATGATTTCTGCGCCTCGACATAGAAGGCGAGCCAGGCGGCGATGGTTTCCGGCTGGAACTGGATGTCGGAGAAATTGACAGCGACCACCGCCGAGACCCTTTCGCGCGCGCTATTGGCCGAGCCAAGGGCGCGCAACGTATCGGCTGTAAGCTCCGCCAGTATGTGCCGCATCGTCGCCAAGAGCAGCTCGTCCTTGGCACCAAAATAATGATGGGCAAGGGCGGACGACACGCCGGCGCGTCCGGCGATCTCGGACATGGTCACGTCGAGCGAACCGCGCTCGCCGATCGCCGAGATCGTCGCGTCGATCAGCGCCTTGCGGCGCAGCGGTTCCATTCCGATTTTCGGCATCTCGCCATGATCCTTTGAGAAAACAGGATTATTTTTTATTGACGCGTCAATCAACAAAAAAATCGGCCCCGATCTCGGCTGTACCAAGCGATTGTACGCCTCCAGCCCTTCACGAAACCGGCACGATTGTTTATCTTTGAACAATAGATGCGAAATGCGCCGTGAGCCGACATGCCAGGCCGGCGCCAAGGATGGAGACCGCCATGACCGCATGCATCGTCGGATGGGCGCATTCGCGCTTCGGCAAGCTTGAGGGCGAAACGCTCGAAAACCTCATCGTCAAGGTGGCAACGGACGCGCTCGACCATGCCGGCATCGGTCCCGACGAGGTCGACGAGATCGTGCTCGGCCACTTCAACGCCGGTTTTTCGGCGCAGGATTTCACCGCCAGTCTGGTGCTTCAGGCCGACGACCGGCTGCGCTTCAAGCCGGCGACGCGTGTCGAGAACGCTTGCGCCACCGGATCGGCGGCGGTCCGCCAAGGCATCCGCGCCATCGACGCGAATGCCGCTCGCATCGTGCTGGTGGTCGGCGCGGAGCAGATGACGACGACGCCGGGGCCGGAGATCGGCAAAAACCTGCTCAAGGCGTCCTATCTGCCCGAGGACGGCGAGACACCGGCGGGGTTCTCCCG
>NZ_RZQT01000045.1:0-44347 GCF_003998485.1 Mesorhizobium sp. M7A.F.Ca.CA.001.04.2.1 | reverse complement strand
CCGCCGTCATGGCCATGGCACTGCGCCACCCTATCCAGTCACTGATCAACGCGCCCATCGACGGTGCGGCAATGGTTGCGAGCGAGACGCCCAGGGTGACGATCGCCATGCCCCGACCTGTCGCGCTGGCGCCAACCAGCCTCGCCACAACGGCGACCGAAAGTGCCCAGAAAGCGCTGAGAGCGATGCCAAGCCCGGCCCGGCCCAACAGCAACAGCCAGAAATCGGTCGCCAGCGCCGCCAGGACATTGGAACCGACCGCAAGAGCACTGAGACCAACCAGCACCGCCTTGCGGTTCAAGCGGCCGATGAGAACATTGCTCAACATGGCCGTCACGGCGCCGACGGAAGCGGTGGCGGTGACGACCTGTCCGGCCGTCCCCTCGCTGATGCCGAGATCACGTGCCATTGGCGTCAGCAGACCTGCGGGCAGGAATTCGGCCGACACCAAGGCAAAGCTGGTGGCCGCCAATGAAATCACCGCGAACCAGGTGGCTGCGCTCCACGCGGCTGGTGCATCGGCATCAAGGCCAGTCGCGGCGTCTTCAAGCTGTAATGTTGTGTCAGTCACGGAAAGATCTCCAAAGTTTGGAGGTCTTAAATAGGCGAGTCCGCTCGGATGATATGTATCTTAGAATCCGAAATTCATATCCATTCGTCCGGGAATTGTGCGACGCACAACGCCCGGCGAGACATTGGTGATGCGCTTGAACGCGCGCGCGAAGGATGCCTCCGAATCATAGCCCAAACGGGTAGCGACTTCGGCAACCGACAAGTCGTTTTGGCCCAGCAATTCGCGGGCAAGCTGCATGCGCAGGCGGGCGAGATAGTGTGCGGCACCCTCCCCCAATACCGCACTGAAACGCTCGGCGAAAATCGAGCGCGATTGGCCTGCCACGCCGGCCAGGCTTCCCAGCGTCCAGTTGTGGCCGGGGTCGCGGTGCATGGCCGCCAAAGCGCGGCCTATATGGGGGTCGCGGATGGCTGCGAGCCAACCGGTGGTCGAGGCTCCGTTGCAATTGACCCAGCAGCGTATGAGCCGGGCCGTCAGCAAGTCGGCCATACGCGACAGAATCGTGGCGCTGCCCATCTGCGGCTGCGAGGCCTCCACCGTCATGGCCGCCAGCAAAGGACCGACGACCGGGTCATTGCCGGCCACGTCGCAACCCTTGATGACAGGCGGCATCAACGTGATCAATGGGTTGAGCGCATAGGAGTCCAAGGCCATGGAGCCGCAGAAAAGGGTGCTCGTCGCGCCCGTTCCTTGCCGTACCACTTCGCAGACGTTGCCCCCCAACTTGATCACCTGGCAACCTTCGAGCGAGCCCCCTGCAACGTCCGGCGCGCTCGCCAGCCGATGGGCGATGCCTTGCGGCAGCAGCACCAGATCGCCATCGCGCAGCTCCTGCCAGCCTTGCGATTCAGTATGAATCCAGCATGGGCCCTGGCCGACAAAGTGAAACCGAAGCAGCTGTTGTTGCGGAAAGTCTATGCTCCATGGGTGCCGGAGTTCGCAGCGGCCATAGTTGACACCACTCAAGCGAAAGTCTTGCAGAACTTCGCTGAGCGCATCCATCGGGATATGTGGCGGCGAGGACGGCCGGGACGAATGGTCAAACATATACGCAATATAGATGCCGAACGTCCGGCAGACAAGCGGGGACCGTTGTTCCACCAGGTCAATCACTGCAACGGCACACTACCCTTCCCGGCAGATTTCTCGCCTTGCCTCCCGCTCCAACTGCATGCAAGGAGTGCTGCAAGACACAGGGACAAGAGGCATGGCGGCGGAAGCATCGGGCAGTGATCTGGTTCAGGTGGTGGCGCTGCTTGCTGCCGGTGTCGTCGCCGTTCCCATCTTCAAGCGCATGGGCCTCGGCTCGATCCTCGGCTATCTGGCTGCCGGCGTGGTGATCGGCCCGTTCGGCCTCGGCGTCTTTTCCGAATCGGAAGCCATTCTTCATGTCGCCGAACTCGGCGTGGTGATGTTCCTGTTCATCATCGGGCTGGAAATGCAGCCATCGCGGCTCTGGGGCCTGCGCCGCGAGATCTTTGGCCTCGGTGCGTTGCAGGTCGGCGTCTGCGCGCTTCTTCTGACCGCCGTCGGCATGGCTGGAGGGTTTCCAATCGCGCAATCCTTCGTCGCCGGCGCCGGCTTCGTGCTGACCTCGACAGCGATCGTCATGCAGCTTCTCGAGGAACGCGGCGAAATCGCCGCGCCGAAAGGCCAGCGCATCGTATCGGTCCTGCTGCTCGAGGATCTTGCCATCGTGCCGCTGCTGGCCCTGATCGCGTTTCTGGCGCCCGGCGGTGCCGACACCAGCCTATCGGAGCGGCTGACCGAGGTCGGCATCGGCCTCGCCGCGATCGTCGGCCTGGTTGTGGCCGGCCGTTATCTGCTCAATCCGTTCTTCCGCATCCTGGCGGATGCCCGTGCCCGCGAGGTGATGACGGCGGCGGCACTTCTGGTCGTTCTCGGATCCGCGCTCGCCATGCAGCTCAGCGGCCTGTCGATGGCGATGGGCGCCTTCCTGGCCGGTGTGCTTTTGTCCGAATCGACCTTCCGCCATCAGCTCGAAGCCGATATCGAACCGTTCCGCGGCATCCTGCTCGGTCTGTTCTTTCTCGCGGTGGGCATGTCGCTCGACCTGCATGTGGTCGCGGCGAACTGGCGGCTGATTGCCATCTATGTCGTCGCCTACATGGTGATGAAGGCATTCGGCATCTACATCGTCGCCCGCATCCTGAAAACCAGCCACCGCGAGGCGCTTGAGCGCGCGGTCTTCATGGCGCAAGGCGGTGAGTTCGCCTTTGTCCTTTATTCGGCGGCCGCGGCGGTCGGCATCATCGACGGCAACGCCAATGCGACGCTGACGGCGATCGTCATCATCTCCATGGTGCTGACGCCGCTGGCCATCATCGCCTTGCGCTATCTGACGCCGCGCGACGAGCAGTCGCTCGACGGCGTCGACGTCGCCGATGGCCTGACCGGCAGCGTGCTGATCATCGGCTTCGGCCGCTTCGGCCAGATCGCCAGCCAGCCGCTGTTGCTGCGCGGCATCGACGTCTCGATCATCGACAATGACGTCGAAATGATCCAGGCGGCGGCCGATTTCGGCTTCAAGGTCTACTATGGCGACGGCACGCGGCTGGACATCCTGCATGCCGCCGGTGCCGGCCGGGCGCGCGCCGTGCTGATCTGCGTCGACAAGGCCGATGTGGCTGTTCGCATCGCCCAGCTGATCAAGGCCGAATTCCCACTGCTCACCGTGCTGGCCCGCGCATTCGACCGTGGAACGGCGCTGCAGCTCATACGTGCCGGCGTCGACTACCAACTTCGCGAAACCTTCGAATCCGCACTTGTTTTCGGCGGCTCGGCCCTGGAATCTCTGGGCGTCGATCCCGAAGACGTGGCTGAAACGATCGAAGATGTCAGGCGCCGCGACACCGACCGCTTCGAAACCCAGCTCGCCGAAGGCATTCGCGCCGGACAGCGCTTCCTGAGAGGCAATATCGGCACGCCGATTCCGACACCGCTCTCGACGCCGCGCCGGCCTGGTCAGGCACTCAACGAAGAGACCGCGGGTGTGCTGCACAAGTCCGAACCCGCCGATTGAGCAAGGAATCAGGTATGGAATTGGACAGCAGAGCCCTGTCGGTCACCAAATTCTGGCGCGATGCCGGCGAGGATGCCTGGTTCGAGAAGAACGAAGCATTCGATGCCGAGTTCCGCGACCGCTTTCTCGACCTGCACTACGCCGCCGCGCGGCGTGAATGCGACGACTGGCTGGAACATGCCGAAGGCGCGCTGGCGCTGATGATCCTGCTCGACCAGTTTCCGCGGAACTGCTTTCGCGGCACCGGCCATATGTACGCGACCGATCCGCTCGCCAGATATTTCGCAGAGAAGGCGATCGCGGCTGGTCATGACCTGGCACTCGAGGAAGAACTCCGCGTTTTCCTCTACCTGCCTTATGAGCATTCGGAGCTACTGGCCGACCAGGATATTTCGGTCGAGCTGACGGAGGCCAGAGCCGAGCCCTATCTGAAGTATGCTGTCGAACATCGTGATATCATTGAGCAATTCGGCCGTTTTCCGCATCGAAACAAGATGCTTGGCCGCGAAACCACCTCGCAGGAGCAGACGTTCCTGGATGGTGGCGGCTTCTCGGGTTAGAGGCCTCGCTGCGCCGTTTGCAGGCCGGTATCACCTGAATATCAACGCACCTAGGCCAGCCACCAATCCCGGCCGGACGACAATCGCTCGATGCCTGAGGTATCGACGGCGACCAGGCGATCGGTGATGCTGCGACCGCTGACAACCAGGCCGGGCGCGATCTCGGCCAGCGGCGCCAGCACGAAGGCGCGCTCCAGCATGCGCGGATGCGGCACCTCCAGCCCGGTCTCGTGGATGACGCGGTCGCCGAACACCAGAATGTCGATGTCGATCAGCCGCGGCCCCCACCGCTCCTCGCGCACCCGCTTCAGCTTGCGCTCCGCATCGAGGCAGAGGTCGAGCAAGGCACGCGGTGCAAGCACGGTGGAAATTTCGGCGGCCGCATTGAGAAAATCCGGCTGATCGAGCTTGCCCCAGGGCGGTGTGCGATAAAGCGAGGAGACGCCGGTGACACGCGTATCCGCGTCGGCATCCAGCATGCGCAGCGCCGCGCTCATGGATTTCGCCGGATCGCCAAGATTGCCGCCAAGGCTGAGATAAACGGTACTATTCGGGCCAGACAACGGTCACCTCGACATAATCGAGCACGCCGGGCACTGGTGCGTTCGGCTTGCGCACCGTGATCTCGGCTTTCTTTATCTGCGGAAAACGCGCCGTCAGCGCACGGGCCACTTCGAGCGCCAGCGACTCGATCAGAAAACGGCGCTGCCCGGTGATGATCTTTTCAATGACGCTGAATGCAACGCCGTAGTGGACTGTATCCTCGATCGAATCTTCGGCAAGCGCCCGGCCTGGATCAACGGTCAGAACGGCATCGACATAGAAGCGCTGGCCGAGCCGTTCCTCCTCGTCCAGCACGCCGTGCCGGGCAAAGAAAGCGCAGTTCTTCATGCGGATGACATACATCGATCAGTTTCTCGCCCGGTCGGTTTGACGCGCCAGCATAGCATCGGCGAGCGCCAATGCGTCCACGTTGAATGCGACATCGTGGACGCGAAACAGATCGGCGCCCTGGAGCCTCAAAATGACGCTGGTCGCCGCTGTTCCGACCCCTCTGTCGGCGGCATCACGGCCGGTGACCGTGCCGATGAAGCGTTTTCGCGACGTGCCGGCCATCAGCGGCAGGCCGAGTGCATGCAATTCCGAAAAGCGTGCCATCAGGTCGAGATTTTCCTCCGCCGTCTCCTTGGCGAATCCGAAACCGGGATCGAGCACGATGTGATCATCGGCGATGCCGGTCTGGCGGGCGATTTCCAGCGACCTTCGCAGGAATGCCAACTGATCGGCAATCGCGTCCGGCAGCTTCTGGCGATCCCGCCCGGTATGCATGATGACAAGCCCGGCACCGGTATCGGCGGCGACACGAGCAATATCGGGCTCGCGCTGCAAACCCCAGACATCGTTGACGATATGCGCGCCGGCGGCGACCGCCAGCCGCGCCGTGTCGGCGCGATAGGTATCGACCGAAATCAGCACCTCGTTCACGCCCGCCAGCGCTTCGATCACCGGCAGGATGCGGGCCTGTTCCTGGCTGGCCGATACCGCGGCAGCACCTGGGCGCGTCGATTCTCCCCCGACATCGACAACCAGTGCCCCTTCCCCGATCATGCGGCGCGCCTGGGCCAGCGCCTTTTCAGGGGCGTCGAACTGGCCGCCGTCGGAAAAGCTGTCGGGCGTGACATTGAGGATGCCGACGACCACGGCCTTGCCGCCAAGGTCGAGATGGCGTCCATGCGCCAACTGCCATCGCCTGGCCGTCATTGCTCATCGACCATGGAGTTCATCAATCATGTGTGATCCCTGGCGGATCAATTTCATTGCGCCGGCAACGGCCGTAAAGCAAGGTGGTCAAAGAGGCAACATGATGAAACGATCCATGCTTGGCATGAAAAAACAGTCCTTGGGCGTGAAACAATCCTTGGCTTGCGCGCTGCTGCTCGCCATAACGTCGCACCCGGCGGCGGCGGCCAATCTCGTCAAGACGTACAGCTATTTCGCCATTGGCGGCAGCACCCTCGACGACATCGAGGCACAACTCTCCAAACGCGGGCCGGAGGTGAAAAGCACCGGCACGCGGCACCCGGGCGCTACGCAAATGGCCTTCACCACCCGTATCAGCTATGCGCAGACACCGAGTTCCTGCCGGATTGCCGACGCGGTGGTGACCGTCAAGGTGAAGGTGATCCTTCCCGAGTGGCGCCGGCCGCGCAAGGCCGATGCCGATGTCAGGCTGTTCTGGGATACGCTGTCGGCCGACATCAAGCGCCATGAGGAGCGCCATGTCGAAATCGCCAAGAACCATGGCGGCGAACTCGAAGAGGCCTTGAAAGCCACCTACCCGCAAAAGAACTGCGACGCCGCCAAGGCCAAGGCGGCCGCGATCACCGCGGCTGTTCTGGCCAGGCACGACCGCGCCCAGCTTCAGTTCGACCGCGTCGAAAGCGTCAATTTCGAAAGCCGCATCTTGCGGCTGCTGCGCTACCGCATGGAGCGCATCGGCAACGGACGACTGCCGCCGGCCTGAACGCACCCGAACTGAAGCCAAATTCACCGAAGCGTAGTGCCAGATTCGAAAAACTTTCGAGCCGCCGTCGAAACCGGCCTATATGGGACGACATATCAGGCTCGCCAGACGAGCTTAAAACACCAATGCGATCCAAACGGTCATGAAGCCGGAGCGGCTGAACAGCGCCGGTCAAATCGCAAGCTTATGGATGAACGATCATGGACCAGGCTGTCGATGAGAAAACGATGGCGGAAACCGGCACGCCGATAACAGAGCGCGAAAAGAACGCCATCATCGGCGGCGTGCTGTTGTCGATGCTGTTGGCGGCACTCGATCAGACCATTGTCGCGCCGGCCATGCCGACCATCGGGCATGCGCTCGGAAACGCACACTATCTGCCATGGATCGTCACCGGTTATCTCCTGACCGCTACAGCCGTGGCTCCGCTCTACGGCAAGATTTCCGATGTCTACGGCCGCCGGCCGACCGTCTATGCCGCGATCCTGATCTTTTTGGCGGGATCGGTGGTCAGTGCGATGGCTCCCAACATGTTTGTGCTGGTTGTCGGGCGGGCGATCCAGGGCGCCGGTGGCGGCGGCCTGTTCGCTTTGACGCAGACCGTCGTCGGGGATCTCGTGCCGCCGCGCGAGCGGGCACGCTATGCCGCCTGGTTCTCCGGCACATGGGCTGTCGCCAGCATTGCCGGTCCGTTGCTCGGCGGCACTTTCGCAGAGCACCTGCACTGGTCACTGATCTTCTGGATCAACATTCCGCTTGGTTTTCTTGCGATGGCGATCATCAACAAGCCGCTCAAGAAACTGCCCATTGCCGCAAAGCGCCATCGCATCGACGGCCTGGGCGCGCTGCTTCTGATAATTGCCACGGCGCTGCTGCTGCTCGCCTTGAACTGGGGCGGCAGCGCCTATCCCTGGACTTCGCTTGAAGTCATCGGCGTTCTCTGCGGTTCGGCGATTTTCTGGAGCGCTTTTGCCTTGCGGCTCATGCGCGCCGTCGAGCCGCTCATCTCACTCGAAGTGCTTGGCAATCCAATCGTTTTGGCGGGCACGCTTTCGATGTTCCTGCTTCAGGCCGCAAGCGTCGGCATGGCTGTGTACCTGCCCGTCTATCTTCAGGCGGTGCTCGGCCTGTCGGCAGCGGAGTCGGGCATCGCGATGCTTGGGCTTCTGCTGGGGACCGTCGGCGGCGCGGCATTCAGCGGGCGTATGATCCCGCATTTCACCCACTACAAGCGCATTGCGATGGTGGGCGTCGTCTTCAGCATGCTGTGCCTCTGCCTGCTGGCCGTCGTCGCAGGATATGCAACGCTGCTGGAGGTCGAGGTCTTGACGATTTGCATCGGGTTTGGAACCGGAACGACGTTTCCGGTCACCACCGTGTCGGTCCAGAACGCCGTCGATCGCGTGCATCTCGGCGTCGCGACGGGCGTGCTGACATTCCTGCGTTCGCTTGGCAGTGCGCTTGGGGTCGCCATGCTCGGCGCGGTCGCTCTGGGCTACGGCTTGCCGCTTGCCGGTGAAGGCGTGCGGATCGCTGGCCATAGCGCGACGATCGAGCCGTTCGTGATGATCTTTGCCGTCGCCGCCGCTACATTGCTGCTCGGGCTGATCACGCTGACGCTGATGCCCGAAAAGGAGCTTCGCGGCTACGCCGAAAATGCGGCGCCGATGCTGGCCGAGTAAAGTTCAGCCGGAGACGCCGAGCTTCTTCTGCAGGCTGGTCGATGAAGTCGTGTACTGGAAAACGATGCGCTCGCCGGGGCTGATGATGCGCTTGGCGGCCTGCGCCATCAGCGCCACTTCGTGGAAACCCGACAGGATCAGCTTCAGCTTGCCCGGATACCAGTTGATGTCGCCGACCGCGAAGATGCCGGGCACCGATGTCTGGAATTTTTCGGTATCGACCGGAATGAGGTTCTCGTGAAGGTTGAGACCCCACTCCGCGATCGGTCCGAGCTTCATGGTCAGGCCGAAGAACGGCAGCATGCGCGTGCAAGGCACCTCGACGTCGCCATCCGGTCCCTTGATGGTGGCCGATGACAACTGGCCGTCGGCACCGGTCAATCCGGTCACCTGGCCGACCTGGAATTCGAGCTGCTTCATCTCCTGCATGGCATACATCTTGTTGACGCTGTCGGGAGCGGCGCGGAACTCAGGCCGCCGGTGCACCAGCGTCACGCTCTTTGCCACCGGCTGCAGGTTCAGCGTCCAGTCGAGCGCCGAGTCGCCGCCGCCGACAATGACGAGGTCGTGGCCGCGAAAATCCTCCATCCGGCGCACCGAATAGAAGACGCTCTTGCCTTCATAGGGCTCGATGCCGGGGATCGGCGGACGCTTGGGCTGGAAGGAGCCGCCGCCGGCGGCAATCACCACCACCTTGGCCTCGAACACCTCGTTTTCGTCGGTGGTGACGCGAAAACTGCCGTCCTCCAGTTTTTCCAGGCTGGAAACCATTCGGTTGTAGCTGAAATCGGGCTTGAACGGCGCGATCTGCTCGAGCAATTTGTCGACCAGCCCCTGCGCCGAGATCGAAGGCCAGCCTGGAATGTCGTAGATCGGCTTTTCCGGATAGAGCTCCGCGCATTGGCCGCCCGGCCGATCGAGAATGTCGATCAGGTGGCACTTCATGTCGAACAGGCCGAGCTCGAACACGGCAAACAGGCCAACCGGCCCTGCCCCGACAATAAGCACGTCTGTCCTGGTGATGTCGGTCATGCCTGTGCCTCGCTGCGCATGACCCCGAAAATCGGATCGATTTTCGGAAAGGATCACGCGCAAATAAAAGTGCTACAGCGTCCTTTGCGCGTCCAAGAGGACGCGCGGCGCTGTGGTGAAACAGCAGGACACTGCATGACCATCGCCCCGCTGCCAAGCCACAGCGGGAAAAATCAGTTGGCAAAAAGGTTGCGCTTATCCCTGGCGGGCAGGCACCCGCACGACCAAGCCGTCAAGCGCATCGCGGACCTTGATCTGGCATGACAGGCGCGAGTTGGGCTGGACGTCGTAGGCGAAGTCCAGCATGTCCTCTTCCATCGCTTCCGGCTCGCCGACTTCAGCCGTCCAGGCTTCGTCGACATAGACGTGACAGGTGGCACAGGCGCAGGCACCGCCGCATTCGGCTTCGATCCCGGGCACGGCGTTGCGGATCGCGTTCTCCATGACCGTAGAGCCGTTCTCGGCGTCCATGTCGAAATGCGTGCCGTCATGGGCAATGAAAGTCAGCTTGGTCATTTGTCACCTGAAGGGAGTTGCAGCCGAGATAATCACTCCGGCTGACAAGTCAACTGCCGCATGAAAGCGCCGCCCGATGACGTTTTTCCGCAAATCGGATTCGGCGCGGATTCAGCGGTTGATGGCGGCGATGAAATCGCGCACTTCGTCGATCAGCGTACCAAGCCGCTTGAGCGTCTGGCCGTCTTCCGGCCGGTGCTCGATCTCGGTGGCGCAATCGGCGATGGCAAAGGCGCCCACGCCCCGTGCCGAACCCTTTAATCCATGGGCGAGCAGAAGCCGGTCCTTGATATCGGCGTCGACTATTCTGTCGCGCACGGACAGCGCCTGCTGTACAAATAGCGCGAGAACCTCTTGCTCAAGGCTGCGGTCACCCATCGTCTGGCGGGCAAGGTGTGCCAAATCGACCGGCCGTGACCGTCTTGGTCCGGATACATCTCCCCCGGGCATTGAGAAGGCGATGCCGCTTTCGCCACGCATGAACTCGAACTCCGTTTCTTCGACTCGCCCAAAAACCTAGGCGAATCCAATGGACAACGGGTTAATGAATGGCCCGGAAAAATGTTGCCAAAGCGGCGTCCAAATCACAGTTCCGTTAACCTTATATTTAAAGTTTTACGTATCCCGCGGAATGCATGTTTTCTTTACCCCCCTGTGTCATTACGATACGAGGGGTCCATTTTCAGCCTCCTGCGCGGGGCAAGACAAACAGAATTATAAGCCCGCGGCAGCTAGTACAGGGTAGCGAAGGCATGGCAAAGAAACCGACGACGAGAACTCTCGACAGCGAAGTGGCCAGGGAACTGGAAAAGGCGCTCGATCTCGACCTCAGCAATGAGATCGGCAGCGGCGACCTCGATATCGCGGCTTCGATGGAGGATCTTGAAGCGCAGATATCCCAGGCGGCCGACGAGCTGGCGCGCGAGGGACGCAATCATAAGCCGGAACAGAACCCGGAGCCGGTGGTCAACCAAAACCAGGCCGCGAAACCCGCGCCCAAGGCCAAACCTGCCGAATTGCGCCCCGTGGAACCGCGCAATGGCGCCCAGCCCGCAGGTTTCGCGCCGGCCAATGACGATCGCCAGAAGGATTACAAGACGCTCCTGCACAGCCTCAACAGGCGTGCCTCGAACACCATTTACTGGGTCGTCGCCTTCGTTTCGCTCGCCTGGTTCGCCGGTGCCGGTGGTTTGGCCAATCTGCTTTTCGGACCGAGCATCTGGAGAATCCGTACGCTCGACCAGTTCCTTGCCCGTCCGGAACTGATCGGCCTCGCCGTCGCGGCCATCGTGCCCGTCATCCTGTTCTGGGCCTTCGCCGCCATGATTCGCCGCGCCCAGGAAATGCGCATCGCCGCACAGTCGATGACCGAAGTGGCCTTCCGCCTGACCGAGCCGGAAAACCTTGCCCAGGATCGCGTCATGATGATCGGCCAGGCCGTTCGTCGCGAGGTCGCGGCGATGGGCGAAGGCATCGAACGCACGCTTGCCCGCGCCGTCGAACTGGAAACGCTTGTCCACAGCGAAGTCAACCAGATCGAACGCTCCTATTCCGAGAATGAATCCCGCATCCGTTCGCTGGTCGACGGCCTCGGCAGCGAGCGCGAAGCCGTCGTCACCCATGCCGAGCGCGTCCGCGCCTCGATTACCGGCGCGCATGAGACGCTGAAGGACGAGATCGGCGCGGCTTCCGACATCATTCGCGACTCGATCCTCAATGCATCGACCAAATTGTCGATGACAATCACCAATTCCGGCGACACGCTGATCGACCGCATCAACGAAAGCTCGATGTCGATCTTCGATTCCGTCGAAGGCCGGCTCGATTCGATCACCGACCGTCTGTCGACCTCGGGCGAGGCCTTCGCCAGCCTTCTCGACACCCGCATTGCCAAGCTGACGGACACCACGGACGGACTGACGCGGTCGTTGACCGATCTGCTCGACGATCGCACCACCGGCATGGTGTCGCTGCTTGGCGGCGCCGCGCGCACCCTCAATTCCGAATTCGAGGCCAGCCTCAACGGCATCGAGCGCACGCTCGCCGAACGCGGCCAGGCGCTGATCAGCGAGTTCCAGACCCGCGCCGAGGCGCTCGACACCGGAACGCAGAAGCTCAATGCCGCACTCGAGGCCCGCGCCCGCCAGATCAATGAAACGCTGGTCGAGCGCGCCCGCGAAATCGCGCACACCTTCGCCGAGAGCAAGGACACGCTGTCGGCGATGATCGATCAGGGCAAGACCCAGATCGGCGCCGACATGGCCGACATCGTCACTTCGACCTCCTCTATGCTCGAAGCCCGCGCCAGCGACTTCGCCGGACGCATGGAAGCCGCCCGTCACGTCGTGTCGCGTTCGTTCGACAGTGACATCCAGCGGCTCGCCGACGCCCGCGTCGGCATCGAGGAAGCTGTCGAGAACCACAGCAGGAAACTGTCCGAAAGCCGCGAGCGCATGGCCGCGGCCATGGAGGCCGACCTGGCGAAGTTCGCCGAGGGCCGCGCCGGCATCGATGCGGCAGTAACCAACCAGGTGCAGAAGCTGGCCGAAGGCCGCAGCCTGATCTCGCGCGCTCTCGAAGAGGATCTGCGCAAGGTCAATGAATCGCGGGCGGCCATCGATGCATCGCTCGGCAGCCATCTCGAAAGGCTGGAAGAAGGTCGCAACAGGCTCTCTATTGCCTTGAATGAAGACTCCGGAAAGCTGGTGCAAGCTCGTACGATCATTGATGAAATGGTCGCCGGACATGTCGGAAAACTCGCCGAGGGCCGCAACATTCTGTCGCGCGCTTTGGAAGCCGATCTCGGAAAACTGTCCGACAGCCGCGCCGACATCGACGGTCTGGTCGCCGGTCAGGTGGAAAAAATCGCCGAAGGCCGCGCCGTGCTCGCCAAGGCGTTGGAAAACGACATCGTCGGCATCAAGAGCCTCATCGAAACCCATTCCGCCAAACTGGCGGAAGACCGCACGCAGCTCTCCCATTCGCTCGACAATGATCTGTCCGGCATACGCGGCCTGATCGAAAGCCATTCGGGACGGTTGGCCGAGGACCGCAGCCTGCTGTCGCAGACCCTTGAAGCTGACCTTGCCAAGCTGGCCGAAAGCCGTTCGAGCATCGACGGTCTGGTCGCCGGTCAGGTCGAGAAGCTGGCGGAAGGCCGCGACATTCTCAAGCGCGCGCTGGAATCCGACCTGAACACGATCAAGGGCGTTATCTCAAGCCAGTCGGAAAAGCTGGCCGAGGATCGCGGTCAGCTTTCCCGGGTCCTGGAAGCCGACCTGCAGAATGTGAACAGCGTCATCGCCGATCACATGAACAAGCTTGTCCAAGACCGCTCCGCCCTGTCCAGGGCCCTTGAGGACGACCTCGCCAAGCTGGCCGACAGCCGCTCCAGCATCGACGGGCTGGTTGCGGGTCAGGTCGAGAAGTTGTCCGAGGGCCGAGATATTCTGCGGCGCGCTCTGGAATCCGACCTCAACGCGATCAAGGGGACCATTGCCGACCAGTCGCAGAAACTGGTCGATGACCGGGCACAGTTCGCCCGGGCACTCGAGGCTGACCTCGAAAGCGTCAATGGCTTGGTCAACAGCCATTCCGAAAGGCTCGTCCAGGATCGTTCGACGCTGTCGAAAGCGCTTGAAGCCGACCTCGAAAACGTCGGTGGCCTCGTTAACAGCCACGCGGAAAGGCTTGTCCAGGAGCGCTCGACCCTGTCCAAGGCGCTCGAGGACGATCTTGCCAAACTGGCCGAGAGCCGCTCAAGCATCGACGGTCTGGTCGCCGGCCAGGTCGAGAAACTCGCCGAAGGTCGCGATGTTCTCAAGCGCGCGCTGGAAGCCGATCTCGCCAAGCTGGCCGAAAGCCGCTCCAGCATCGACGGTCTGGTTGCCGGCCAGGTCGAGAAGCTGGCCGAGGGCCGCGACATTCTCAAACGCGCCCTCGAAGCCGACCTGCAGAAGCTGACCGAAAGCCGCAGCGACATCGACGACGTCATCGCCGGACATGTCGGCAAGCTGTCCGAAGGCCGCAATATGTTGACCCGCGCGCTGGAAGACGATCTCGGCAAGCTCGCCGAGACCCGCAAGGACGTTGACCGCTCGCTGTCGGGCCATATCGACCAGATCGCTGCCAGAAGCACCGGCATTTCCGACGCGATCGCTGCCGATGTCGAGAAGATCGAGCAGGCGTTCAGTCGCCAGACCGGCATCATCGAGGAGCGCGCCGGCACCATGGAACGTGCGCTCTCGACAGGCGTCGACAACGTCCGCGCCGTGCTCGAGAAGAGCGCCGTGTTTGTCGCCGGCGCCCTGCGCGAAAAGGTGCTGGAAGTCACCAGCACCCTGCACGAGCAGGCCGGTGCCGCGTTCAGCGACGCCGACCGCAAGATCGCCGAGCGCGCCGAGCAGACCTCCGCCGCCCTGCTGGCGCGGGCCGAAGACATCGCCCGCACCTTCGAGGAGGCCGACCGTCGCCTGCACGCCCGTGCAGAAGATACGTCGAACGCCTTGCTTGCCCGCGCGGACGACACGTCCAGCTCGCTGCTGGCCCGTGCCCATGAAACCGCCGATCAGCTGGCCGCTCGCGCAAATCAGATCGCCGGCACCTTCGAAGCGGCAGACCAGAAGCTTGCCGCCCGCGCCCAGGAAACCGCAGATCAGCTGACCGCCCGGGCTCAGGACACCGCCGACCATCTGGCAGCTCGTGCAAGCGAAATTGCAGGCACGTTCGATGCCGCCGACCAGAAGCTGGTCGCCCGCGCCATCGAAACGGCCCAGTCGCTGGCCGCGCGCGCCGGCGACATCCTGCGCAACTTCGAAGGCGCCGACCAGCGGCTCGGCATGCGGATCGGCGAATCGGCCGAAGCGCTTGCCGCACGCGCATCGGACCTTGGCCGCATCTTCGATGCCGCCGACCAGCAGCTCGTCTCGCGCATCGCCGAGGGTTCGGAAGCGCTGTCGAGCCGCGCCTCGGAAATCGGCCGTATCTTCGACGACGCGGATCAGCGTCTGGTGTCGCGCATCGCCAGCAGCACCACCACGATCGGCGAGCATGCCCAGACGATCGTCGGTGCCTTTGCCGATACCGAGCAAAGGGTCGCCGAACGCGCAAGGCGGACCGGCCAGGAAATGGCCGTGCATGCCCGCGAAATCGAGCAGGCGCTTGCCGGCGCCGACGAGCGGCTCGCCTCGAGCGCGGCAGCCGCGGCAGCCCGTGTCGAAGAGCAGGTCTCGGGCGTCGAGAACCGCCTCGCCTTTACGGCCGAGACGATGGGCCAGAAGCTCAACGAGCAGGTGTCGAACGCCGAGGCGCAACTCGTCTCGCGCGCCAATGTGATCGCCGAGACCTTCACCGCGGTTGGCCAGCATATCGGCCAGAGCACCAACGATGCCGCCAAGACGATCGGCGCCAACACCCGCGAACTCAACACCATGCTCGCGGCGCGTTCGGCCGAAATGTCGAAGATCCTCGACGAAACCGCACGGCCCCTGGTCGAGCGCTTCGCCCAGGGCGGCTCGGAACTGCAAAAGAGCATGGAAGAGGTCACAGAACGCGCCACCGAGAAGCTGCGCAGCGAGAATGCCGCACTTGTCGACGCGCTCGCCAACCGCACCGCCGAAACCTTGTCGGCGGTCGAGGGCGCCCGCTCGTCGCTGTCCGACAGCGTCGCCGACCTCATCGGCCGGATGACCAAGTCCAGTTCGCAGCTCGGTCAGTTGATCGAGCAGGCCGCGGTCAATCTCGGCCAGGTCGATGAACGCCTGAGCGGCAGCACGCAAAGCTTCGCCGCCACCACCGAGAAGGCCGCGCAGACCTTTGCCAGCTCGGCACGTCTGGTCGATTCGAACACGACAAGGCTGACGGAACTGTCGTCGTCCACCTTGCGCGAGGTCGCGTCGATTGCCACCAAGTTCGACGAGCACAGCCGCCTGCTCTCCAGTGCTTCGGACCTGTTGAGCTCGGCCCAGAGCAACCTCGAGCACACGCTCGAACGGCAGTCGTCGCTCGAAGACCTCGCCGTCGGCCTGGTCAAGAAGTCGGAAGATCTCGAAAGGGTCATGCGCTCGTTCGAAAATCTCGTCGGCCAGACGCTGCAGAACGCCGAAGGCAAGACGATGGAGTCGGCCGACAAGATCCGCAACGCCATCACCGACGTCGTCGACTCGGCAACCAAGCGGTTTGCCGATGCGACCGAGGAGATGCGGCGCACAGCGGGTTCGATCAAGAGCGAACTCGACCTGACCCGCGCCGAGCTCAAGAAGGGCGTCATCGAAATGCCGGAAGAGGCCAAGGAATCGACTTCGGCCATCCGCCGCGCCGTTTCCGAGCAGATCAACGCCCTGAAGGAGCTTTCGGACATCGTGGCCAAGTCCGGCCGCGGCGGTGAAGGGTCCGAACCACGCAACCTGCGTCCGGCGCCGCAAGCGCCGGCCGCACGCGCTGCCGAGCCGCCGCGCCGAGTACCGGCACCGCAGCCGGACCTGCGCACGCCTCAGGCGCCCTTGGGCGGCCCTGCATTGCGCGGCACGCTCGACCTTGACCGTCCGACCGAGGCGGCACCGCGTCCGCGCGGCGATGCCAACGCCCGCACGCCGCAGGGCGGCTGGGTGCGCGATCTGCTGACCGCGGCATCGAACGAGGAGGACCTCAGGTCGGCAGCTCCCCCAGCGGCTGCGGAAGCGCCCCGCGCTACGCCTGCCCAGCGCTCGCCCCTGCATGTCGTCGAATCGCTGAACTCGCTCTCCGTCGATATCGCGCGGGCCATCGACCACGATGCTTCGATCGAGCTGTGGAACCGTTACCGGCGCGGCGAGCGTGACGTGTTCACAAGGCGGCTCTACACGCTGAAGGGTCAGCAGACGTTCGACGAGATCCGTCGCAAGTATCAGGCCGAGGCCGAGTTCCGCGCCGCCGTCGACCGCTACTGCGACGATTTCGAGAAGCTGCTCAAGGATGTCTCGCGCAACGACCGCGACAACATCATGGCGCAGACCTACCTGACGTCGGACACCGGCAAGGTCTACACCATGCTGGCGCATGCGAGCGGCCGCCTGCACTAAGACAGGAATTGAACAGGCGGGCCATGGTCCCGCCTGTGCCTGCTCTAACGTCCGGTACGCGTTGAACCTGCCCGCAACAGGTCTTGCAAGACTATCGATGCCTTCGGAATCCGCCCTAAGTCGATCTCCCGACGGCGCCATAATTCATCCACAGTACCGCTGCCCTAACGCTCGCAGGGTGTGATCGTGAAGACGGCAATCATTTTCGACTGCGAGTTTCTTTGCCTGGAGGGCTCGCAACGCAGATTCTGGTGCGCGGCCCACGATCCCGACCCGGTGATCGCACAGATCGGCGCCGTCAGGCTTGGACTTGAAGGCGACTTCCCCCTGCTCGGAACACACAAGGCCTATATCAGACCGGTCGACCGGTTTGGTCAGAGATACGCCTTGGACCCATTCTTCACCAAACTGACCGGCATCACCGAGGAAGATTTGGAGACAAAAGGGGTGGCACTAGGGGATGCCCTCGCCGACATCGATCGTTTTTCCGAAGGGGCGCGATTCTGGTCCTGGGGCAAGGACGAATTGAACATGATCGCCATCAGCTGCTATGTCGGGGGCATTCAGCCTTCGATCCCGGCCACCCGGTTTGACAACGCCGTCAAGCTGCTGATCGCAGCCGGAATGCCGATCGAGGATCTGGCGAGAACGCCGAGCAACAAGCTTGCGGATTACTACGGCGTCAAGCACCCGCCATTGCAGGGGCACGATGCGCTCGATGACGCGCTGTCCGTGACCTACACCCTGCAGCACCTGATGAAGACCGGAAAGCTCCGGCCGGAGATCTTCGACCACTTGTAGGTAGAGAAGCCTGGTGGGATGAAGCCTGGTGGGATTCCGGCGCGCGTCGCGCTCAGATCACCGAATCCGTCCAGCGCACGATCTGCCCGGCGGCGTCGCCGAACGCCTTGTCGAGTGCGCTGACATAAGCAGGATTGCCGCTGCCCGAGACGGGTGCGGCTGCGGTGAAGCTCTTGGAAGCACGGACCTCGCCGTTGCGATCGTTCAGGATCCGCACGAACAGATCGACCTCGGCATGTTCGCCGCCGTCGACCCGAACCTCGAATGAGCGGATCTCGACGATCACCTGATAGTCGATCGCCAGGCCCTCGCCCGGCTTGCCGACGCCGGCAAAGCTGCCCGAGCGCTGGAAGGTCTCGGCCAGCCGCGCCTGCACGATCAGCGGCAGCCGGTCGGCCCATTGCGCGCCCTTGAGATACTGGATCGAACGATCCGACGGTTTGATGACGATGTTCTGGCTGTCCAGCGCCTTGAGCGCCGACGGCTGCGCGATCAGGATCTGGCGGCGGCTGTGGCCATGCGCGTCGACCGACGGCGCCGACAGCTCGAACGTATCGAGCGGCGCGGGCTTGCCGCCCAACGCCGCACAGCCGGCCAGCGTCAAAGCAAGCAGTGCCGCAGCCGATGTCAACCCGCCCGTTTTCACCCACACAGACTTCACGCGCGATCCCCGTTGTCCCCGGATCGTAAGATCGACCCGCTTTCGCGGCTCATGTTTCTGGGGCGCGCCGACGCCGAAGTCAACGCCGCGCCCTGCCATCGAATTGCCGAACCTCGCCGTCGCCACCCGACAGGATGCGCTGCGGATTGCGGCTGAGATCGGTTACCGCCTCCTCGATGCGGCTGATCGAACGGCGGCTGTCCTGCACCAGCGCTTCGACGTTCGAAAGCCCCTGGCCCGAGAATCGCGCCAGATTGTCGGTGATGACGCCAAGGCGGGCATTCAGCGTGTCGGCAACCTGCTTGAACGACTTCAGCGTCGCCCTCGCATCCGCCATCACGCCGTCGGCCTGCCCCGACCCGAGCAAGGTATCGACCTTGGCTAGAATGCCATCGACCCGCACCGAGGCATCGTTGAGCCGTTGCGCGAGCTGCTTTGCGTCCTTGATCGTCTGGTCGATGTCGTCGGCCCGGTTGGCGAACTTGTGGGTCACCTCCGCGATGTCGGCGGCGGCCTTGTCGGCGCTCTCGCTGGCCTTTTGGATGTTGGCGAGCGCCGAGCGCACTTGTGCGGGATCGATACCGTCGAGCACGTTGTCGACCTTGGCCAGCGTGCCTTGCGTCCGTTTGGCGAAGTCGTTGACCGACCCCACGGCTGTATCGACGTTCTTGATCACGCCGTCGAGCTGCTTCGACGTCTGCTTGAGGTTACCGGTTACTGCGTCGACATTGGCGACGATGCTCTTGATCTTGTCCTTGTCGACCGCGTTGAGAAGGCCTTCGGCCGCCTTCAGCGTGCCGTCGAGTTTGCCGGAAACGCCTTTCAGCTCATCGGCCAGCGTGCTGGCGGCGGACAGGAACTTGTCGATGCCGTCCGAATTCTTGGCCAGCGCATCGGAGAAGGTCTGGACGTTCTGGACGGTCTGCGTCAGCGGCCCGCGAACGTCCTTGGTGAAGCCTTCGAGCTCGGTCAGCACCTTGTCGGCGCGGGTGAAGATATTCTGCGCCGTCTGCAAGAGGTTGGTCACCGCCGACGGGTTGGCGACGATCTCGGCGACCTTGCCTTCCTTTTCCGCTTGGTCGAGGAGCTTTACCTCCTTGGGATCGGCGCCCTTGAGCTCGATGTTGGCCTGCCCGGTCAGGCCGGCAAGCCCGATATCGGCTTGCGTCGATTTGGTGATCGGCGTCATGCGGTCGATCTCGGTATCGGCGATGGCAACCGTCGGATTGTCGACATCGATATAGACGCGCTTGACGTCGCCGACCTTGACGCCGTTGAACAGCACGAAACTTCCGCGGCCGAGCCCGGAGGCCGAGCCCGGAATGCGCACGCGCAGCAACGTCGTCTCGCCCTTGTCGCCGATCGCCGCCGTCCAGTAGACGAAGGCAAACGCCGCCAGGATCGCGGCCAGCGTGAAGATGCCGACAATGACGTAGTTGGCTCTGGTTTCCATTGTCCCACTTATGGCTATGCGCGCGCCGCAAGATCAAGTTGCCGGGCGCGTTTTCCGCGGAAATAGGATTTTACCCACGGTTCCTCGCTCTTCAGCATGTCGTCGATGGTGCCTTCGACCAGCACTTTCTTCTTGCCGAGCACGGCCACCCGGTCGCAAGCGGTGAACAGCGTGTCGAGGTCATGCGTCACCATGTAGACGGTCAGATCCATCGTGTCGCGCAGCTTGACCACCAGCTCGTCGAACTCCGCCGCGCTGATCGGATCGAGACCCGATGTCGGCTCGTCGAGGAAGACGATGTCGGGATCGAGCGCCAGCGCCCGCGCCAGTGCGGCGCGCTTGATCATGCCGCCGGACAGTTCGGATGGGAATTTTTGCGCCGCGTCGGGCGGCAGCCCGACCAGCTCGATCTTGAGCATCGCCAGTTCGTCCATCAGCTTTCGCGGCAGGTCGAGATATTCGCGCATCGGCACCTGGACGTTTTCCAGCACCGTCAGCGCCGAGAACAGGGCGCCGTGCTGGAACAACACGCCAAGCCGCATGTCGATGCGCAGACGCTCGGCATCATCAGCCTTCTCGATATCGACGCCGAACAGCCTGATCGTGCCCGACTGCTTGCGTGTCAGGCCGAGAATGGTGCGCAGCAGAACGGATTTGCCAGCACCCGAGGCGCCGACAAATCCAAGGATTTCGCCGCGCCTTATGTCGAGCGACAGTCTGTCGAGGATAAGCTTGTCGGCAAAGGAAACGCTGATGTCGTGCGCGGAAAGCACGATATCGCCCTCGCCCGCGTCATCCGCCAATGCACCCGCCCTTTTCCTGTTTCGCAGCTTCATCTCAGAACTCGATCGCTGCGTAGAACATGGCAAAAAGCCCGTCGAGGATGATGACGACGAAGATCGACTTCACCACAGAGGCGGTGACGTGCTGGCCGAGCGATTCGGCGCTGCCGCCGACCTTCATGCCTTCGACCGAGGCAATCGTGCCGATGATCATGGCCATGAACGGCGCCTTGATCAGGCCCGCAAAGATGGTGCTGAGATCGATGGCGACACGCAGCCGGTCGATGAAGGCGGCGGGTGGAATGTCGGAATAGAGCCAGGCAGCCAGGATGCCGCCGCCGAGTGCGGCGAAATTGGCGATGATGGTCAGGCACGGCAAGGCGATGACCAGCGCCACGAGCCGCGGAAAGACCAGGACGCCGATCGGGTTGAGCCCGATGACCTTCAGCGCGTCGACCTCCTCGCGCATCTTCATCGAGCCGATCTCGGCGGTGATCGCGCTGCCGGAGCGGCCGGCGATCATGATCGCCGTCATCAGCACGCCGAGTTCGCGCAGGATCAGCACGCCGACGAGGTCGACGACGAAGATATCGGCGCCGAAATAGCTGAGCTGATAGGCGCCCTGCTGGGCAACGATGGCGCCGACGATCGCCGACATCAGCACCACCACCGGAATGGCGCCGACGCCCATACGGTCGATCTGGTTGAAAATCGCCGCCGGGTTGACCGCATGGCCACGGCCGAGCTTCATCTGCGCGCCACGGATGGTGGCGCCGAGGATGTTCATCGAGGCCAGAAAATCGTCGCGCATCTCGTAGACCCGGCGGCCAACCGCCTCCAGCGCGCGAATGACGATGTTGGGCGGTCGCACCGGGCCGGATTCGGGTTCGCGCCGCACGGCCTCGCCGACAGCTTCGAGCAGGATCGAAGCGATCTCGCTCTGGCCTTGCATCTGGATCTCGACACCCTTCTTCTCGAAGGCGCTGACCAGCCGGTCGATCAGCCAGGCGCCGGCAGTGTCCATCTTCTCGATCTTGGAAACATCGAGCGCCAAGGTTTTGAAGCCGCTTCGCTTTTCGATCTTGCGCATGTCGGCGTCGACGAGTGCAACGGTCCGTGTCGTCCAGATTCCGGAGAAAGCGCAGCCAAGAACGCCGTCCTCCTCGCCGATCACCACGCGCGGTTCGTGGTCAGCCTCCCCTGCGGTCGTGCCGCTTGCGTCGCGCTTGCCGATGGTCAACATGGCGTCCTGTTTAGCCTGACGGGTCTGACCTGTCGATTTGCCGACAACGCTTGTCGCACAGCAGGAGCAGAAAAATATGGCGCGTGTCATTTCGGTCGAGGCCGAGCGTTTTCCCATCGCCGGAACCTTCACCATTTCGCGCGGTTCCAAGACCGAAGCCGAAGTGATCTCCTGCACGATCAGCGACGGCGGCCATTTCGGCCGCGGCGAATGCGTCCCCTACAAGCGCTATGGCGAGACGATTGAGGGCGTGCGCGAGGCGATCGACGCCATGCGCGGCCGGATCGCCGATGGCATCAGCCGCAGCGCCTTGCTCGATGCCATGCCGGCCGGAGCCGCCCGCAACGCCATAGACTGCGCCCTATGGGATCTGGAGGCGAAGCTCAGCGGAACATCGGTGGCGGTTGCGATAGGTGCTGTTCCCTTGCAGGCGCTCGAAACCGCCTACACGCTGTCGCTGGGCGAGCCGGAGGCGATGGCGGCGCAGGCCCGCGCCAATGCGGCGCGGCCGCTGCTCAAGGTCAAGATCGGCGGCGACAACGACATTGCCCGCATCCGGGCGGTCAGGCAGGCAGCGCCAGACAGCCGCATCATCCTCGACGCCAATGAGGGCTGGAGCGACGACAACATCGTTGCGAACTTCGCCTTTGCCGCCGAACAAAGCATCGCGCTGATCGAACAGCCGCTGCCGGCCGGTCATGACGAGATCCTGCGCCATATCGCCCATGCGGTGCCGATCTGCGCCGATGAAAGCGTGCACGAGGCTAAGAATCTCGAAGCGCTTGTCGGTCTTTACGATGCCGTCAACATCAAGCTCGACAAGTCGGGGGGCCTGACTGCGGCACTGGTGCTGCGCGATCGCGCCCGCGAACTCGGTTTCGGCGTGATGGTCGGCTGCATGGTCGGCACCTCATTGGCGATGGCGCCAGCGGTGCTGCTTGCCCAGCATGCCGATTTCGTCGACCTCGACGGTCCGCTGCTGCTTGCCCGCGACCGGGTACCGGGCCTTGTCTACCAGGGATCGCTGGTGTCACCGCCCGATACGGCGCTCTGGGGCTGAGCGCGCAGCAAGGCCGATCAGCGCCAGTCCGATCAACGCAATCGGGATCATGGCAAAGAAGCCGTCGACACCGAGACGGTCGTAGAGCGGGCCGGACGCTAGCGTCACCACCGCCATGAAGAAGCCGTTGGAGAAATAGGCAATGCCTTGCGCGGCACCTGTCCGCTCCTCGGAGATCGTTTCGCCGATCATCTTCTGCAGCCCGATCAGCCCCAGCGCCACCGAGACCGAGTGCAGCGACTGGACAGCGAAGAAGCCGGGAATGCCGAGGCCGAGCGGCCAGACCAGCGGAAAGGCGATCCAGCGCACGATGGAGCCGATTCCGGCCATCACCATGACCGACACGACGGAGAACCGGTCGAAAAAGCGGGTGAACATCATGAACATGCAGACTTCCGACACCACGCCCCAAGCCCATAAGAGACCGACTACCGAATCGCCGAGGCCGATCGACTTCCAGTAGATGGAGACGAAACCGTAGAGGAATGCGTGGCTGGCGGTGATGACGCCGACGCCCGTGGAAAAATACAGGAAATACGGGTTGAGAAGCTTCGGCGCTGAATGCTGGATGTCGGTGGCCGACAGCGGCGAGGCGCGCCGCGGACGGCCAAGGCGCGGCGCCAGCAGGCCGGCGGCAAGGGCGGCGGCAAACGCCACCAGAATGATAACCGGAACGGCTTGTGAACCGGTTACCGACAGAATGAAGCCGCCGGCGATATTGGCGAACAAATAGGAAATCGAGCCCCATTTGCGCATGCTTGTGTAGTTCGAACCGAAGCGGCGGACACCCGAAAGAGCCAGCGAATCGGCGATCGGCGAATGCGGCGTCCAGACGATGGTCAGCGCCAGCGAGACCGCCAGCACCATCGCATAGGTGGGTGTCAGGAAATAACCTGCCGACAAAAGCAGCGACGCAGCCATCAGCGCGACATAGACATCGGCGCGGTCCCTGGCACGGTCGGCCAGCGCGGTCAGCAGCGGCGTCGTCACCACGCGCAGGAACATCGGCGCCGCCAGAATGACCGCGATCTGCTCGGCATGAAAACCCTTGGCCTGCAGCCACAGCGGAAAATACGGCAAGTGCGTTCCGAGCGGCACGAAAAGCGTCGCGAAGATCAGGCTCATGCGCAGTTCGAAATGGCGCGGCTTGACGAGTTGTTCGGGCGAGAGCTGCGGCAGGGACATGAATCGATCCAATCGCGCTGTATTCGGCCGGAGGGCAACGCGTATCGATCCCTTAACATGGACGAAAACCGGACGAAACCGGTTGGACTAATTGATTGATTCCGAAGCCGAAAGGACTTCGGACTAGGCCGCCTGCCCTACCCGGTCCTCGATAAGCAGCGGGATAAAGGGCTCGTCCGGCGCCTCGGGCAGCACCTGCGCCCAGGTCAGGATTTCCATGCGGCCGTCAAAATGCTCGACCACAGCCGTACAACTTTCCACCCAGTCGCCGGTGTTGATGTACTGGACATCGCCAAAATTTTCGATGACGGCATGATGGATGTGGCCGCAGATGACGCCATCGACATGCGAACGGCGCGCCTCGTCGGCAAGCATGGTCTGGAACGAGCCGATGAAGTTCACCGCCTTCTTGACGTTGTGCTTGGCCCAGGACGAAAACGACCAATAAGGCAGGCCGAGCAGTTGGCGCAGCCGCGTCACCACGCGGTTGACCAGCATGGCCGCGTCATAGGCGTGGTCACCGAGATAGGCGAGCCAGCGCGCATTGTGGACCACGGTGTCGAACTGGTCGCCATGGATGACGAGCAGCCGCTTGCCGTCGGCGGTCTCGTGGATGGCGCGATCGGCAACGACGATGCCGCCGAAATGCACGCCCTGGAACTGGCGGGCGAACTCGTCATGGTTGCCGGCGATGTAGGTGATGTTGGCGCCCTTGCGCGCCTTGCGCAGCAGTTTCTGCACGACGTCATTATGGCTTTGCGGCCAATGCCAGCTCCGCCGCAGCCGCCAGCCATCAACGATGTCACCCACCAGATAGATGATATCGGCATCGTGATATCGAAGGAAATCGATCAGGAACTCGGCCTTGGCCGCCTTCGAGCCCAGATGGACGTCGGAAATGAACATGCTGCGGAAAGTGCGGGGCTCTTGGCCGGACATCGCGATTTCACCCTTGCTTTCGCGCAGGCTATGCCCCGATTCATGCAACAACCGTATGACGGTTGCGATTGGTCCAGCCGAAGGACTAGCTTGCCGGCCAAATCACAGGAGAAATCGTCATGGATCTTGGTATCCGCGGAAAGAAGGCCATCGTCTGCGCTTCGAGCAAGGGACTTGGGCGCGGTTGCGCCATGGCGCTGGCGGAAGCCGGCTGCGACGTCGTCGTCAACGGACGCAATGCGGAGCTGGTGGCGAAAACCGCCGCTGAGTTGCGCGAGCGCTATGGCGTCACGGTGACGGAAGTCGTCGGCGACGTCTCGAAGCCAGAGGTGCAGAAGGCGCTGCTCGTGGCTTGCCCCGAGCCGGACATCCTGGTCAACAACAATGGCGGACCGCCGCTTCGCGACTTCCGCACGCTCGATCGCGAAAAGATCCTCGAAGGCGTTACCCAGAACATGGTGACGCCGATCGAGCTGGTCCAGGCCGTGCTGGACGGCATGGCGGCGCGCGGCTTCGGTCGCATCGTCAACATCACCTCGCTGTCGGTCTATGTGCCCATTCCCGGCCTCGACCTCTCGTCCGGCGCGCGTGCCGGCCTGACCTCGTTCCTTGCCGGCGTGGCCAGAACGGTTGTCGACCGCAACGTCACCATCAACAGCCTTCTGCCGGGCAAGCTCGACACCGACCGGCTGCGCGGCCCGCATGAGGCCGGCACAGTCGAAAGCCCTCAGGCCGCAGCCGCGCGCAAGACCCGCATCAGCGCCGATGTTCCGGCCAAGCGGCTCGGCACGCCGGAGGAGTTCGGCCAGATCTGCGCCTTCCTGTGCTCGGTCCATGCCGGCTATCTGACCGGGCAGAACATACCGGTCGATGGTGGTCTTTACGTCAGCGCCTTTTGATCAACTTATCCGTGAAACGGTCGGAGCCGTCCGTCAGAAAATCGTCATAAGTATTTGATTATTCGAGGTCTTCTACGCGCCGCCGGGTATTGCCGCCGGCGCGTCAATTAGCGTCGCGAAAAGCCACGGCTGCATGCTAAAAGGGAATCTCCAGGCAGATTTCGAGGGAGTGGCCGCATGGAAGGCGAGAGCAAAAAGACGGCACGTTCGGACCTCGACGAAGCCGCCCTCTACTTCCACAAGCACCCAAGGCCGGGAAAGCTCGAGATACAGGCGACCAAGCCGCTCGGCAATCAGCGCGACCTCGCGCTCGCCTATTCCCCCGGCGTCGCCGCCCCCTGCCTGGAAATCCGCGACGATCCGGCGACCGCCGCCGACTACACCGCACGCGCCAATCTGGTCGGTGTCGTCACAAACGGATCGGCCGTGCTCGGCCTCGGCAATATCGGCCCGCTGGCCTCCAAACCGGTCATGGAAGGCAAGGCCGTCCTGTTCAAGAAGTTCGCCGGCATCGATGTCTTCGACATAGAGATCGACGCGCCCGCTATCGAGCGCATGGTCGAGACGATCTCGGCCCTCGAACCGACCTTCGGCGGCATCAATCTCGAGGACATCAAGGCGCCGGAATGCTTCGAGGTCGAGGAACAGCTGAAGGCCCGCATGGGCATACCGGTGTTCCACGACGACCAGCACGGCACCGCCATCATCGTCGCTGCCGCCGTGCTCAACGGGCTGGAGTTCGCCGGCAAGACCATATCGGACATCAAGATCGTCACCTCCGGCGCCGGGGCTGCCGCCCTTGCCTGCCTCAACCTGCTGGTCTCGCTCGGCGCCAAGGTCGAAAACATCTGGGTCACCGACCGTTTCGGCGTCGCCTACAAGGGCCGCACCGATGAGATGGATCGTTGGAAAGACCCCTATGTGAAGGACACCGAGGCGCGCACGCTGGCCGACGTCATTTCGGGCGCCGACGTCTTCCTCGGCCTGTCGGCGGCAGGCGTACTGAAGCCGGAACTGCTCCAGCACATGGCGCCGAAGCCGCTGATCCTGGCGCTGGCCAACCCCAATCCGGAGATCATGCCGGAAATAGCGCGTGCAGCGCGTCCGGATGCGATGATCTGCACCGGCCGGTCCGATTTTCCCAATCAGGTCAACAACGTACTGTGTTTTCCTTACATTTTTCGCGGTGCGCTCGACTGCGGCGCCAGCGCCATCAATGAGGAGATGAAGATGGCGGCGGTGCGGGCAATCGCAGCGCTCGCACGCGAGGAACCTTCGGACGTCGCGGCCCGCGCCTATTCCGGCGAGACGCCGATCTTCGGCCCTGAATTCCTGATCCCTTCGCCCTTCGATCCGCGCCTGATCCTGCGCATAGCGCCCGCGGTCGCCAAGGCAGCCTGCGACACCGGCGTCGCGACGCGGCCGATCACCGACTTTGCCGCCTATATCGACAAGCTGAACCGCTTCGTCTTCCGCTCCGGCCTGGTAATGAAGCCGGTGTTCTCGTCCGCCAAGGCATCGAGCGCCAAGCGCGTCATCTATGCCGACGGCGAGGATGAGCGCGTGCTGCGGGCTGCCCAGGTGGTGCTCGAGGAAGGCATCGCCGAGCCGATCCTGATCGGCCGCCCGCACGTCATCGAAGTGCGCCTGAAGCGCTACGGCCTGCGCATCAAGCCCGGGGTCGATTTCGGCCTCATCAACCCGGAAGACGATCCGCGCTACCGCCACTATGTCGACCTTTTGATCGAACTCGCCGGCCGGCGTGGCGTGACGACGGAAGCCGCGCGCACCATGGTGCGCACCGACAACACGGTGATCGCAGCACTTGCGCTGAAACGCGGCGATGCCGACGCCATGGTCTGCGGCCTCGAAGGTCGATTCGAGCGGCATCTGCGCAACGTCACCTTGATCATCGGCCCCCGCGCCGGCATCAAGGACCACGACCTGTCGACGCTTTCCATGCTGATCTCGCAGCGCGGCATCATCTTTCTGACCGACACCCACGTCTCCGTCGACCCGACGGCGGAAGAAATCGCCGAGATGACGGTGCTGGCGGCGGAAGAAATCCAGCGCTTCGGCATCGAGCCGAAGGCAGCACTCTTGTCGCATTCCGATTTCGGCTCGCGCGATTCGCCCAGCGCCCTGAAGATGCGGCAAGCAGCGGCGATCCTGGCGCGCATCGCGCCTGACCTTGAATGCGATGGCGAGATGCATGCGGACACTGCTCTGTCGGAGCACCTGCGCCAGCGCGTCTATCCCCATTCGAGACTGAAGGGCGAAGCCAATTTGCTGGTGTTCCCCAACCTCGATTCGGCCAACATCACGCTGACGGCGCTCAGAACCATGACGGATGCGCTGCATGTCGGGCCGATCCTGCTCGGCACCGACATGCCGGCGCATATATTGACGCCGTCTGTCACCTCGCGCGGCGTCGTCAACATGACGGCGCTTGCCGTGGTCGAAGCCGCCCACAAGGCACAAGCGGTCGTCAATCTGGGCTGAACACGGATTTCGCGGTAAACTGCAGTTAACCGCGAACACGGTAGCCTTGCGGGGCTAACAGCCGATTTGGAAGGCGGAGTTTGGGCGGATGGCAAGCGGAGGGTGGAAGCAGGCGCATGCTGCCGTGCTGCTTGGCCTGCTGTTGTCCGCAACCTGGGGAGTAGCCGAGCCACAGGCTGCTTCGCGGGTCTGCCGCCAGTTGGAAGCCGATCTTGCCGCGTCCTCGCGCGGCGGCGGTGGCGGTCCGGCGCTAGTCCGGAAATACGATTCCGCGATTGCCAGGCAGCATGAGCAGATTTCGAAGGCTCGCAGCCAGGCGAGCCAGGCCGGGTGCGGTTTTTCGCTGTTTGGCCGCAACCTCAATCAATGCGCCGGGCTCAACGCCACCATCGACCGCATGAATGCCAATCTCGACGCCTTGCAAAACAAGCGCGAGCGGCTGGCTGGCGGTGGCTCTCGCCGCGATCGCGGACGCATCCTGGCGGCGCTCGACGCCAATGGCTGCCGCGGCGACACCGTTGCGCCTCGGCGTGCGCCTTTGCAGGAAGCGAACCGCGACGGCGGCAGCGCAAACCTGTTCGATCAGCTCTTCGGCGGCAACAGCAAGCAGCTCGATATGCTTGATGAACCCAACCAGCCCGACGATCCCAGCGAGGAGCGCAATGTCCGCCGTGTGCTCAACCAGCCCGGCGTACCGGATTTTCCGAGCGTCGGTGGCGAATTCCACACGTCCTGTGTGCGCACCTGCGACGGCTACTTTTTCCCTATGTCGAACTCGGCCTCGGCAGGCGATTTCGAACGCGACCAGAAGAATTGCGAATCGAGCTGCCCCGGCACCGAGATGCAGGTTTTCTATTCGCGCGGCATGGACGACGATTCGGCGTCGATGATGTCATCTGTCACCGGCCGACCTTACAGCGAATTGCCGACCGCCTATCTCTACAAGCGGCCCGGCATGTCGCGGCCGCCGGCTTGCGGCTGCAACGCCGCTGCGCAGGGCTTCCAGATCATTGCCGGCAATCCGCCGAATCCGGTGCAATCGCAGCCAGAGACAGACGCGTCATCATTCATTCCAGTCCCGGTTGCAAAACCTGATCCGGGCGCCGATCCCGAAACGCTGGCCAATCTGGAAGGTGGGCTCGACCGCGAGGCGATCAAGCGGCTTTCCGCCAGGCCGGTGACGTCGCCCGTGTCCGCGCTGCCGCCGGAACAGCGCAAGGTCAGGGTCGTCGGGCCAACGTTCCTTCCCGACCCATCAGCGGCAATAGATCTGCAAGCTCCGGCCCCGAAGGCAGTCCGGTAAGGGCTGTCCTGAGCGGCATGAACAACGCCTTGCCCTTGCGGCCGGTCGCTTCCCTGATCTTGCCCGTCCAGTCCTTCCAGATCGTCGCGGTCCAGGGTTCCTCCGGCAGCAGGTCGAATGCCTGTCGAAGAAAGTCGCGGTCGTCATCGGAAAATTCCGGCTTCTCCTGCGGTCCTTCGCGCAGGATGCGCCACCAGTTGACCGCATCGGCCAGCCTGTCGAGATTGCCGCGCACCGCCAGCCAGAACGGTTCGGCCTGCTCGCCGGAGACGCCGAGCACGATCAGACGGTCTTGTGCCTCGCTGAACGGCATGTGGTGCAGCAGCGACCGGTTGAGCACGAACAGCTCGTCCGGATCGAACTTGGCCGCGGATTTCGATGTCGCCGCCGGATCGAAGCGTTCGGCGAGTTCGCCCATCGTCGGCATCGCCGCGACATTCTCCGAAGTGCCTACCAGGACCGCCAATGATGCGACGGCCATCGGCTCGATCCCGTCCTCGCGCAGGCTTTCGATGGAGAGCGCGCCGGTGCGCTTCGACAAGCCCTCGCCCGATGCGGTGGTCAGGAGATTGTGGTGGCCGAACACTGGCGGCGTGGCAGCCAGTGCCTGGAACAGGGCGATCTGCACGCCGGTGTTGGTGACATGGTCGTCGCCGCGGATGACATGGCTGACGCCCATCTCGATGTCGTCGACCACGGAAGGCAGCGTATAGAGATAGGTGCCGTCCTCGCGCACCAGGACCGGGTCGGAAAGCGAGGCCAGATCGACGGTTTCCTCACCGCGCACCAAGTCGTTCCAGTGGATTTCAGTGCGTTCCGGCTGTTGTGGATCGTCTGAGAAATTGGGCAGGAGAAAACGCCAGTGCGGCCGGCGGCCATCGGTCTGGTATTCGGCGATCTGTTCGTGCGTCAGGGTCAACGCCTCGCGGCCATAGACCGGCGGCAGACCGCGCGTGCGGCGCACCTTGCGCCTGAGATCCAGCTCCTCCGGCGTTTCGTAGCAGGCATAGAGAACGCCTGCCGCCTTCAGCCTCTCGACCGCCGCGTCATAGACTTCGAAGCGCCGCGACTGGTACTCGGTGGCGTCGGGAAAAATGCCCAACCAATGCAGGTCGTAGAGGATGGCGTCGGAAAACTCCTGCTTCGAGCGCGCAATGTCGGTGTCGTCGAAGCGCTGGATGAAGCGACCCTTGTTGTTCACGGCGAACAGCCAGTTGAACAGAGCCGTGCGCGCATTGCCGATATGGATGCGGCCGGTCGGCGAAGGGGCGAAACGAACGGTAACTGTCATGAGCGGGGCGTACCGGATGCTTTTACGATTGACAAGACGCGCCCCCGCGCTGCCCGGCAGACATAGAACATGGCGGCTGGAATGAAAAGACCGGGCGTTGGACGCCTCAGGAGGCACCCAGTCCGCAGGCGGCCTTTGTAACCGAGCGCTGCCAGCCGCTGGGGCCGACCACCGGTTGAAGGCGATCAGCGGCCGAAATCATCGGAACTGAGGCGGGTCCAGCGGTCGCCCACCAATCCACCGATAAAGATGTCGCCGGAGCGGACCGCTTCCGTGACCTCGGCGATCCGCGAGCGGACCATCGTTCCCCCGGCATAGCGGAAGAAGACATTCTTGTAGCCAAAGAGTTGGGATATGAATCTGGTCTGCGTCTGCCCGGTGATGCCCACGCAGCCCATCTCCCATGCGGCGGCGACAAGCGCATCCAGCGTCGCGCCCCAATGCGATCCGAATGCCTGGATTTGCAACAGGTTCGCCATGTCGCCGGCTTGACCATAGAAGGCATAACAACCGAGCATTTTGCCCGTTTCGTCGTAGATCCCACCGAAATGAAGGGGGCCGTCGGCCCGCTTCTCGGCCGCCAGTGCAAGCAGCCGTGGCAGCTCCCCATCCTTCCAACTCGGCCGAAGAGCGTAACCAGACAGGAGGGTCGGCAGTTCCTCGGCAAATTGCACGGCATTGATCGGCTCACGGTGGGTGCGATGCGACGATGAATGCTGGACGGGGGGCTCGAACCTTCTTTTCGCAAGAGCATCGAATGCTCGCGCAAAGGGGTCGAGTACAAGGTGAGGCAGGCCGGGCCATTTACGGTGCAGTGCGGCGGCGGCCATTCCCGCCGGCCGGAAAACATATGTCCATCCCAGACAATGCACCGGCAGGAGTTGATACTTCATCGGGCGCGCGAAGGCCAAGGATGTCCGGTTGGCCGAATCGGTCAGCTGCAGATCGAATTCGCCTTGATGCAATGCCCGCAGCAATTGCGGTCCGGCCGAGCCGTCATCGGTGCCGGGGTCGGCCATGAGCGGCCCGATGATCGCCGCATTCAATGGCGCACCATTGAGCTCGTAGCGGGCTTTCAAAACGCCGAGGAACCCACCCAGGCGACCCTGCCGGTTGATCTGGACAAGAGCGTTGCTTTCACCGGACTGGCCGGCAGGGTCGAGATAAATCTCTCTCATATACGCGGCCGTTTCGGCGATAGCGCGATCGAGGAGGTGACGGCGCCGCCGGCGAAACTTCGTCAGGAAGAGTGCGGCGACGCGCTCGAGATCTTCGGCAGCAAGCGGCCGAACCGAGCCATGCTGAGATTCCAGCACTGACGGCGCAGCCAACTTTTCCTCGGCATTCGCAGAAAGATGCATCGTGAAGAACGTCCGTGGGTTGCCTCCATCGGATATATATCAACCAATGGTAGAAACAACGTATCTCGGTCAATATGATGAACAGAGGTCCCAAGACTTACTATCCGGACAGGACTTCA
Organism: Mesorhizobium sp. M7A.F.Ca.CA.001.04.2.1; assembly: GCF_003998485.1. Taxonomy (NCBI): domain Bacteria; kingdom Pseudomonadati; phylum Pseudomonadota; class Alphaproteobacteria; order Hyphomicrobiales; family Phyllobacteriaceae; genus Mesorhizobium; species Mesorhizobium sp. M7A.F.Ca.CA.001.04.2.1. The sequence continues at coordinate 11,759 of NZ_RZQT01000045.1, read as the reverse complement.
CAGGCAAATCAAGTCGGCCAGCATCACGGCGCTGATCGACGGGTCGACTGCCTCCCTGCGATCGCATCTCCTGCTCCAGCCCGCTGGGCTGACCGTGCCTGACAGAGGCGGCCTCCGGCCGAAGCTGGAGGCCGCCTCTAATCAGCTGACAAGTCCCTTGGTCAGTTCGAGCGCCTGGCGTTCGAACAGACGGCGGTAGATGCCGCCTTTCAGCCGGATCAGTTCGTCATGCGAGCCTTCCTCGACGATGTTGCCGCGATCGAAGACCAGCAGCCTGTCGAGCGCCCGCACTGTCGAAAGCCGGTGCGCGATGACCAGCGTGGTGCGGCCGACCATCAGCCGCTCCATCGCCTGCTGGATCAGCACCTCCGATTCCGAATCGAGGCTCGATGTCGCCTCGTCGAGGATCAGGATGCGCGCATCGGCAAGGAAGGCGCGCGCGATCGCCACGCGCTGACGCTCGCCACCCGACAGTTTCACGCCGCGTTCGCCGACCAGTGTACCGTAGCCCTTTGGCAGGTTGGTGATGAAGTCATGCGCACTCGCCAGCTTCGCGGCATGCTCGATCTCCTCCTGCGACGCACTCGGCCTGGCATAGGCGATGTTTTCGGCCAGCGACCGGTGGAACAGGATCGGTTCCTGCTGAACGATGGCGATCTGCCCGCGCAGCGAGGCTTGCGCCACCTGCGAGATGTCCTGACCGTCGACCAGGATTTTCCCCGCGTTCACGTCATAGAGCCGCTGGATAAGCTTGACGAAGGTCGTCTTGCCCGACCCCGAATGGCCGACCAGCCCGACGCGCTCACCCGGCGCGATATCGACCGAAAAGTCGCGGTAAAGCGCGGATCGGTGATGGCCATAGTGAAAGGTGACGTTGTCGAAGCTGATCCGTCCTTCGGTGATCCGGATCGGCTTGGCACCTGGCCGGTCCTCGATGCCGAGCGGTTCGGACTGGAAATCGACCAGCTCTTCCATATCGTTGATGGAGCGCTGCAGGTTGCGGATATGCGTGCCGATGTCCCTGAGATAGCCCTGCAGCACGAAGAGCGAGGTTAGCACGAACGCAACGTCGCCGGCGCTCGCCTGCCCCCACGACCACAGCATCAGCGCCAGGCCGATCACCGCAGCGCGCATGACCAGCAGCAGCACCCCTTGCGTGGTGCCGTTGATGGTGCCGCGCACCCAGGTGCGCCGTGTACGCGCACGCCATTTGGCGACGACCTCGGCCAGGCGGCGTTCTTCGCGCTCTTCGGCGCCAAAGCCCTTGACCACGGCGTTGCAGCTGACCGCGTCGGCCAGCGAGCCGCCGAGGCGGGTATCCCAGGTGTTGGCGAGCCTTGCCGCCGGCGCGACATAGCCAAGTGACAGCAGCGCCGTCACCGTGATGAACAGCACCGAACCGGCAGCAACGACCGCACCCATCAACGGCCAGAACCAGCCGAGCAGCAACGTCGACCCGACCAGCATGACGATCGACGGCAGCAACGCGATGAGGATGGTGTCGTTGATCAGGTCGAGCGCCCACATGCCGCGCGTCACCTTGCGCACGGTCGAGCCGGCAAAGCTATTGGCATGCCAGTCGGTGGAAAAGCGCTGAACGCGATGGAAAGCATCGGCGGCGATGTCGGCCATCATCTTCAAGGTCAGCTCGACGATCCCCATGAACGCCAGGTTGCGCAACACGACGCCGGCCAGCGCCAGCGCCATCAACATTGAGAACGCCGTCAGCGCGGCATTCCAGGCAATCGCGTCGGCGCCGGCGCTGCTGGCGACGGCGTCGACCAGCCGGCCGGAATAGAGCGGCGTCAGTACATCGGCCAGCGTCGACAGCAGGAAGCTGGCCATGATGAGCGAGAGCCGCCACGGCTGGCGCCGCCAATGGGTGAGCGTGAAGCCGAGAACGCTGCGAAAGGCGCTCGCGCGCAAATCGATCTTGAAACGAGCCATGATGTCATTCGGGCACAAACGAGCCCGATCCCAGTAGGTCGAAAATTGAAGAAGCCGCGCAAGGGGCCAATGAGTGCCCGGAAAGCGGAGTGGCATATTTGGCGTCTCGCCCATAATCGGGCGGCGACCGGCATCGGCAAAAGCCTGTGCTCGATTCGGCATCGGCACGAAGGGCAAACCTTCGCTGAGCGCCGGATGAGACCTAGGCTTCGCGGCCTCGCATTACCATGTGAAATACTGCCATTCGGACCTCCCGCAAGACAATTGCGGAGGGGTTCTTATAGAGACGCTCCGATGCACCGCCAAGACGGGCTGACGCCAAAAGCGTATCTGGTCCAACCACTGCGATTATTTTGCAACAATGGCGGGCAAGCCGCGCCTCATTTAGGAACGCGATCCAAGCGCATGTAGCGGCCATCGGTCGATGGCTTGAACCCGAGCTTTTCATACATGCCATGGGCATCGCTGGTCGACAGGCTCCAATGGAAAACGGTCCTGACCTCCGGATGGTCGATCAGGGCCTGGACGAGCCGGCTTCCTATGCCTTGCCCGCGATTCTCCGGCCAGATGATGAGATCGGCGAGATAGGCGAATACGGTGCGGTCGGTGATCGCCCGGCCGAAGCCGACTTGCCTGCCATCGACATAGGCGCCGACGCAAAGCGAATTGGCAAAGGCGCGGCGATGGACTTCGTCAGTGCGTCCGGCGCCCCAATAGCTTGCCATCAACAGGTCCGATGTCGCACGGAAATCGATCCGTGACATGTCGAAGCTGATCTCACAATCGGGCATGGTTGTCTCCGGCCGCGCCGCGTGCGCTTTCGGTACCTAGCTGCGATCCCTGAAACGATTGGTGATGGGGTAGCGGCGGTCGCGGCCAAAATTCTTTTTCGTGATCTTCACGCCCGGCGCCGCCTGCCGTCGCTTGTATTCTGCGATGTAGAGCAGGTGCTCGATGCGCGTCACCGTCGCCCGGTCATGGCCGCGCGCGACGATGTCGTCGACACCCATCTCATTCTCGACCAGGCATTCGAGGATATCGTCCAGCACCGGATAGGGCGGCAGCGAATCCTGGTCGGTCTGGTTCTCGCGCAATTCCGCCGACGGTGCCTTGTCGATGATGTTCTTCGGGATCACCTCGCCCGAGGGGCCCAGCGCACCCGGCGGCACGTGGCTGTTGCGCCAGCGCGACAGCGCGTAGACCTGCATCTTGTAAAGGTCCTTGATCGGATTGAAGCCGCCGTTCATGTCGCCATAGAGCGTGGCATAACCGACCGACATCTCGCTCTTGTTGCCGGTGGTGACGACCATCGAGCCGAACTTGTTGGAGATCGCCATCAGGATGGTGCCGCGTGCGCGGCTCTGCAAATTCTCCTCGGTGATACCTTCCTTGGTGCCTTCGAACATCTGCGTCAGCGCGTGCAGGAAGCCCTCCACGGGTTCGAAGATCGGCACGATGTCATAGCGGCAGCCGAGAGCGCGGGCGCAATCCTCGGCATCTTTGAGCGAATCCTTCGAGGTATAGCGGTAGGGCATCATCACCGCGCGCAGCCGTTCCTCGCCGAGCGCATCGACGGCCAGCGCCGCGCAGATCGCCGAATCGATGCCGCCGGACAGACCAAGCACGACGTTCTTGAAGCCGTTCTTGTTGACGTAGTCGCGCAGGCCCAGCATGCAGGCGCGATAGTCGGCCTCCTCCCGGTCCGGGATTTTCGACATCGGCCCTTCCGAGCAGACCCAGTGATCGCCTTGTCTCTTCCAGGTGGTGACGTCGACCGCTTCCTCGAACTGGCTCATCTGGAAGGCAAGTGTCTTGTCGGCGCCAATGGCAAACGAAGCGCCGTCGAAGATCAGCTCGTCCTGGCCGCCAAGCTGGTTGGCATAGATCATCGGCAGCCCACATTCGATGACCTGGCGGATGACGACCTGGTGGCGGACATCGATCTTGGCGCGATAATAGGGCGAGCCGTTCGGCACCAGCAGGATTTCCGCCCCGCTTTCGGCCAGCGTCTCGCAGATATCGACATCGCCCCAGATGTCCTCGCAGATCGGAATTCCGATGCGCACGCCGCGGAAATTGACCGGCCCCTGGATCTCGGGTCCGGCCTGGAAGACGCGCTTCTCGTCGAACTCGCCGTAGTTCGGCAGATCGAGCTTGTAGCGTTCGGCGACGATCTTGCCGCCGTCGGCGAAGATGATCGAATTGTGCGTGCCGCTCTTGCGCTTCAACGGCGTGCCGATGATGACGCCGGGACCGCCATCCGCGGTGTCGGCGGCAAAGTCCTGTGCCGCCTTTTCGCAGGCTTTCAAAAAGGCCGGCTTCAGCACCAGATCCTCCGGCGGGTAGCCGGCGAGGAAAAGCTCGGTATAGAGCACGAGATCGGCGCCCTGACGTGCGGCATCCGCCCTCGCCTCGCGGGCTTTGGCGAGATTGCCTGATATGTCGCCGACAGTCGGATTGAGCTGGGCGACGGCGATGCGCAGGATGTCGAGCTTCTTGGTCATGCCTGCTGACTTAGCGCGGCAAAATTGCTCGGGCAATGGCGTTCGTTTGGACCAATTCGGAGCAAATGACGAATGTCATTCGTGTCCGGACCGATCGATTCGATCGTGTTGACCGATCGACGAATGCCGATCGTGGCAAGCGACCACGTTTCAGTCGTCGCCCATATATTCGCGCAGCGCTTGCGGCGAATGGTTCTCGCCGATCGACATCGCCAGGATGCGTGAAATATGGCGGCGCGGCAGATGCGTCTCCGCTGCCCATTGATTGATTTGCCTCTGGATCTTGTCCAGGTCCTTCTTCGAAGTCGGGCTTTCGGCGATGTCGAGGCCGGCGTCGCGCAACGCCGCGGCCATATCGCCCGAGATGACGAACGCATCCCACCCCAGCCAGCGCAGGAAATACTGGCCCGTGTTGCCGCCCAGCCGGCTGCCATGCTTGCCGAGCCAGGCCATCAGCCCGACCTGGTCATCATCAGGCCATTCCGCAAGGAATTTGCCGAAACCGCCATATTCCTTCGACACACGCTCGACAAAGGCAGCATTGTCGCGAACGGATTTGATCTTCTGCGGGTTGCGTACGATGCGCTGGTCGGCCGTCAGATCGTGCCAGAAATCATCGGGCTGGAACAACAGCCGCTTCGGCTCGAAGCGCAGAAACGCCTCCTCGAAGCCAGGCCATTTCTGCTCGATGACGCGCCAGACGAAACCGGCGGCGAAGACGCGCTCAGCCATAATGGAGAGAATGCGGTCATCGGGGATGTCAGCCACGGCGGCATTGTCAGGCGCCGGACCAAGCAGCGACGTCAGCTCCTCTTCGCCGCCCTTACGTTTTGCGGCGCGAGCGCGAATTTTCTTGAAATCGGCCATTGGTCCCTCGGCAACTGGAATCAATCTAACACTTCCCGTGTGAGCCGGCAGCCTCTACCTCTTACGGCAAGCCTAAGACCCTGGAGATGGCCATGAACAAGACGATCGACGATCTGGCGAACCGCTGGCTCAAGCGGCGGCCGGACGGCCTCAGCCAGCTCGAAAGCCGGGTGCTGCAATCGACGCTCGAACGCACCACCATCTCGCGCGACACCAACAAGGCCGTTGCCTTCCACCAGACCTTCGGCGACCGGCTTGCCGATACGATCGCCCGCATCGGCGGGTCATGGTCCTTCATCCTGACCTTCATCGCCTTTCTGGTCTTATGGACGGCGGGCAATGTCTGGCTGCTGTCGCGTGACGCCTTCGATCCCTACCCGTTCATCTTCCTCAATCTCGTTTTGTCGATGGTAGCCGCCTTGCAGGCGCCTGTGATCATGATGGCGCAGAACCGCCAGACCGAACGGGACCGCATCGACGCCGCCCACGATTACGAGGTCAACCTGAAAGCCGAGATCGAGATCATGGCGCTGCATGAAAAGCTGGATGAACTGCGCCACGGCCAGATTCTCGGCATGCGCGACGAGATCGTGCAACTGACCGAGATGATCAAGCGGATCGACGAAAGGCTGTCTTCGCAGCAGTCGGCTTCATGACCGACGCGATCCACCATTTCATCGAACAATACGGGCTGCTCGCGGTCTTTGTCGGTTGCATCGCGGAGGGCGAAAGTGCTGCCATTCTCGGCGGCTTCTTCGCCCACCAGCAGGTCTTCGTGCTGTGGCACGCCGTCCTTGCGGCCGGCCTCGGCGCCTTTGTCGGCGACACTTTCTTCTTCATCCTCGGACGAAGCTTTGCCGACCATCCCTATGTCGTCAGATTGCGCAAGCGGCCCGGCTTTCGCCGCGCCTTTCGCCTGCTCAACACCCATCCCGACATTTTCGTGCTGTCGAACCGCTATATCTACGGCATGCGTCTCGTCGGCGGCATTGCAGCCGGACTCTCCAATATCACAGCGCCGCGCTTCGTCATCCTCAACGCGCTTTCATCGGCGGTCTGGGCGGTGCTGTTCGGTACGATCGGTTATGTCTTTGGACTTGGCGCAGAGCACTTCATCGGCCAGGCGCTGATGCATCACGAACGGTTGCTGATCGGTCTTGGCATCGGCCTGACCGTGGCCGTTGTGGCATGGCTCGTCGCCCGTCACATCGCCAGGAGGGAACGCGCCAGGGAAGGCTGATCGTCAATCCACGCCGAGCGCCTGATCCCCCCGATCGAGGATAAGCGGGACGATCAGGTCTTCCTCGTCGGCAAGATGTCTTGTCAGCATGGCGATCAGCCGGCTGTTTTCGTCGGCATAGGCGTCGGCTGCAAAGCGCTGTCTGTCTTCGCTCTCCTGCAGCGTCTTGATGAAGGCATTGGCCGCCTCGGCATTGCGCTCCAGCCCTTCATGGATGGTGTGGTGGTCGGCATCGAGAATCTCGAAGCCGCGCTTCAAACGGGGCTCGGCCTTGGCGAATACCGGGAAATATTGATAATCCTCGACATTGTGGTGACCGTCGAGATGCCCAAGAAAATGATTGAGGCGCGGCGCGAACCAGCGCGCGAAATCAGGCGCCGTCAGCCGTCCCTCACGGAAGTCGTCAATGCCGTTGGCCAGCATGCCGCCAAGTTCGCGGAACATGTCGTGCCGCTGCAGCCACATATTGGCGATGCCGTGGACGTTGGCATGGTCCTGCCAGTTTTCACGCGGGTACTTTTCGACGAGCCAGCGCAGATCGTCCGGCAGGCCCACGCGTTCGAGAAGCAGAAAATTGGCGGCCCCGGCCATGACAGTCTCCTTGGGTGACTGGCATATAGGCATCGAAAGGCTAGATCGGTAGCCCAGTGATCCGCTCGATGATGGCGATGCCCCAGACACCGGCGACGATGAGCACCGAAATCAGCACCGCCAGCGAACCGCAATCCTTGGCCAACTGGATGTCGACATTGAACTCGCGGCTGAAAGCGTCGCATGCCGCCTCGATGCCGGTGTTCAGCACCTCGACCATGATCAAGAGCAGCACCGCGCCGATCAGCAAGGCATAACCGCGCCACGAGATCGAAACGAACCAGCCGAGCGGCAGTGCCAGCGCCAGCAGCATCAGCTCCTGCTGGAAAGCCTTCTCGCTGGCGGCCAGCTTGCGAAACGCCCGCACCGAATTGAAATAAGCGTCGATCAGCCGCTGCATGCCAAACCCCTTTGCGAATCACCGGCACGGGATAATGCAATGGCTGGCCAGATCAATGGAATAAGGTGACTTGTCCAAGATTCATTCAGCAACCGGTATGGACGGTGTCGACTTTTCAAACTGCGGCAGCCCGTCGTCGATCGAATAATAGTCGCCCTTGTCACCAACGAAAATATGGCATTCCCCCTCAAGACCTGTCGGCTTGTCGAACGATCCCGCCATGACTGAAACGTAGTCCTGGTCTCGCGGCTTCCAGAACAGCACCGACCCGCATGCCTTGCAGAACCCACGCCTGGCGAAGGTAGAGGCTTCGTACCAGGTGATACTTTCCACGCCATCGATGACGATGTCGACATTGGCAACATTGGTCGCGGCATAGAAATGTCCGCTCTGCTTGCGGCATTGCGAGCAATGACAATAGACGACGCCACGCAACGCTCCGTTCGTTCTGAAGCGGACGGCTCCACACAGACACGATCCCTGGTGACCACCACTCACGTCGATCCTCCTTGAAAGAAAAGTGCCTGGCATCGCCTTCAGGATTCCAGCTTTGCGGCGCACGCACGCAAGCAAATGCGACATGTACTGGCGTGGAGAATCCGAAATTCGGTTTCATTTTGAAACGTGCGATGCGCGAATCGCGAATTCAGGCCGCTGCACCGGCGTTGTTTCCAACTGTTGGACGCGCGAACCAGAGCTTTTACAGCCCGCAGACAGAGAAACCCGCGGAACCTTCGCCAGTTAAGAGAACTTTAGCGACAGCGCATTTATGGTCACCCTGCAAGTGAAGGCCGTGGGTGGGGACGCATCCCTTCGCAAGTTGTTCCGAAGCGTCGGTCGCATTCCCCAGGGTTCGGCGACAAAAGGGGACCCGCGAATTCCGCGGATCATCCGGGGGAAGAACCAGAATGCAGCCGGCAGCTGTCCCGACCGAACGCACCGACATCGCAGCCACTGTTGTCGCGACAATGCGCCAGTTGGGCGTGCTCGGCCTGCCGCGCAATTACGAGATCTTCTATGAGGCCCTGAGCGGCACCAATCGCGAACTCAGCCTGGCCGTCGTTTCGCTGAGCAGCCGGCCGACACAGGATGAACTGGATCAGATCGGGCGCACTTTCTTTGCCCACAACCATGGTCCTGGCATCGTCGAGCATGCCCGAGACGTCATTGCCAGGGAGCTCGAGGAGGTTGCTTCACTGCTGCGGAGCGAGCGCAGCCATATCGAGAAATACGGCAGGATCCTCGATGAGACATCGAGCGGCCTCAACGGCCGCAGCCTCCTCTCCCAGCATCTTTTGCACAAGATCGCCAACGCCATGGCGGTCGCCACCAATTCGACGATCGATCACGGCCGGCAGGTGGCCTCGACGCTCAGCGACAAGACGGCCGAACTCGAGACCGTCAAATCGAAGCTCGAGGAATACAAACGGTTGGCCGACACCGATCCCTTGACCCACATCTGGAATCGCCGCGCCTTCGACAAGGAAATCACCAGGATCTACAACAGCAACAGGGGTATCCTGTTCAACGCCCTGGTCCTTGCCGACATCGACCGCTTCAAGGACATCAACGACCGCTTCGGCCACCCGGTCGGCGACAAGATCATCCAGAGCATCGCCGATATCTTCCAGACCAGCATTCGCGGCGACATGTTCGTTGCTCGCACCGGCGGCGAGGAGTTCGCGCTGATCGTCGAGGGCGCCAGCGAGGACGCCACCTATGACGTTGCAGAGCGTATTCGTGCCCTGATCGAGCAGACGCCGTTCACCAGCAGCCAGACGGGCACGAATTACGGCACCGTCACCGTCTCGATGGGTATCTGCATGGCGTCCGAAGCCGAAGGACCCGAAGATCTCTACACCAAGGCCGACCGGGCGCTCTATCGCTCGAAGGTCAGCGGCCGCAACCGCGTCACCAGGCACTCGACGATGGCTGGCCGAGCAGGCAAGAGCTGGCTGCTCTACAAGAAGGATTGAGACTCCCGTTTGCAGATTGTTTTGCGTCCCGCCCCTTTCCATATGAATTTTTGTGGCCTATATTTTCCACAGAAACAGGAAGGCGTCGTAATGCAATCTCAAACCGCTGCCAAGACAGCCGAGAATGCAGTCCTGACCAAGGCAACGGTGCGCGCGGCCGATCTGCTGGACATCACCGCCAGAATGCTGGCCTCGGTGATCGGAGTTTCGGAGGCCACGGTTTCGCGCATGCGCAGGAACGAATTCGTGCTCGAGCGCGGCACCAAGCCATTCGAGCTTGCCGTGTTGTTCGTCAGGCTGTTCCGCTCGCTCGACGCCATTGTCGGCGGCGACGCGGTCGTCGCCCGGGCATGGCTGAAGAACGCCAACACGGCGTTCGACGCTGCTCCGCTTGAAAAGATCCTCACCATCACCGGGCTCGTCGATGTCATTGCCTATCTGGACTCCCGACGCGCTCTCGTCTGAGACCGTCGGCATCGACAGCAAGTACTGGCGCATGGTCGAAGCGCAGCACCATGTCTCGACGCTGAAAATCGTCGACACGCTCGACGAACAGGCGATGCTGGAAGACCTGATCGAGGAAACTAAGCCGCAGATCCCAATTGAATGCCGCCATCTCCACTATCTCCTGGCGACGCCCTTCCGCTACGGCTCGGTCTATCCGCACGGTTCGCGCTTCCGCCGTGCCGGCAGGACCAAGGGCGTCTACTATGCGGCCGAGACCATGATGACCGCGGTGGCCGAAATGGCCTTCTACCGGCTGCTGTTCTTTGCCGAGTCGCCCAAAACACCCTGGCCAAGCGACGCCGCCGAATACACGGCCTTTGCGGCCGCGATCAAATGCGCCAAGGTGATCGATCTCACCCGGCCGCCGCTCGATCGTAACGCAACGGCATGGACGCATCCGACCGACTATGCCGCTTGCCAGGCCATTGCCGATACTGCCCGCGAGGCCGGGCTGGAGGCGATCCGCTACCGCTCGGCGCGCGATCCCAAGGGCGCCAACATTGCGCTGCTGACCTGCCGCGGCTTTGCCAAGGCAAAGCCGCTGGAGCCGCGGACCTGGCGCATCCGGCTTGGGGCGTTCGGCGTGCAGGCGATCTGCGAGTTTCCGGAAAAGCGCATCGAGTTTTCAAGGACGGCGTTTGCTGACCCCAGACTCGCCGGCCTGCGCTGGGAACGCGGGCACTGAACCAACCAAAAGAAAAGCGCCGGATTTCTCCAGCGCTTTTTCCGTCAGCCGTTCAGGCCGAAATCGAGCTTAACCGTTCGCAACCTGCTTGTGCTGCACCGGGTGGCTCTTCTTGAGCAGGTCTGACACCAGGAACGCCAGTTCGATCGCCTGGTCGGCGTTGAGGCGCGGGTCGCAATGGGTGTGGTAGCGGTCCTGCAACTCCTCGGCGGTGATGGCGCGCGCGCCACCGGTGCATTCGGTGACGTTCTTGCCGGTCATCTCGACATGGATGCCGCCCGGATGCGTGCCTTCGGCGCGGTGCACTTCGAAGAAGGTCTGAACCTCCTTCAGGATGCGGTCGAACGGCCGCGTCTTGTAGCCGGCGGCCTCGATCGTGTTGCCGTGCATCGGGTCCGACGACCACACCACGGAGCGGCCTTCCTTCTGCACCGCGCGAACCAGCTTCGGCAGATGGTCGGCGACCTTGTCGGAGCCGAAACGTGCAATCAGCGTCAGCCGGCCGGGTTCATTTTCGGGGTTGAGCAAGTCGATCAGTTCCAGCAAGCCGTCCGGCGTCAGCGACGGACCGCATTTCAGGCCGAGCGGGTTCTTGATGCCGCGGCAATATTCGACATGCGCATGGTCGGGCTGGCGGGTGCGGTCGCCGATCCAGATCATATGGCCCGAGGTAGCGTACCAGTCGCCGGAGGTCGAATCGACACGCGTCAGCGCCTCCTCGTAGCCGAGCAGCAGCGCCTCATGGCTGGTATAGAAATCGGTCTCGCGCAGCGCGTAGTTGGTTTCCGAAGTGATGCCGACGGCCTTCATGAAGTCCATCGTCTCGGTGATGCGGTTGGCGAGCGACTCGTATTTCTCGCCCTGCGGGCTGTCGGACACGAAGCCGAGCATCCAGCGGTGCACATTCTCCAGGCTGGCATAGCCGCCTTGCGCGAAGGCGCGCAGAAGGTTGAGCGTCGCCGCCGACTGGCGGTACGCCATCTCCTGGCGAGCGGGATCCGGAATGCGCGACTTCGGGTCGAATTCGATGCCGTTGATGATG